>RKAN01000057.1 GCA_014845975.1 bacterium
ATTTTAGATTGCTCGATGTTCTCTTTTTGAATAGCTATTTGCTCTGAATAAGAGGCAATGTCTTTTAAAACATCATCTAAAATTTCTTCTCTTTTTTTTGATTCTTTACTTAATTGTCTTTTTAAATCATTATCTTTCATTCTATCATCCTCTATTATATATTAGCATAAAAACAAATAAAAAAAAAGATTGATTTTCTTTTTTTAACAAACAAAATATTTATGGTTTGTATTAATAATTTTATTTTTTTACATATTCCAAAATAATTTTATCTGTATTAACTGGAAAAGTTCTAGTTACCATGAAATTAAGAGTGGTATTAGTTACAGAACTACTTAAGTAATGAAAACTTAAATTATCTTTTGCAATACAATAAGCATTTAATATTATGTCGAAGTCAGAAGTAGGTATTTTACTATCAGTCCAATCTGTATAACTGATACTTATAGATGAAGAAAGGAAAATAACTTTTCGATATATATTTCTGTTATCAATCCATTTTCCAATTTTTGTTTCTGTTTGGGAATAAACATTTTTATCTAGATTATTTAATTCTTGTGTAATATTCAAAATAGATCCTGAAAGAGATGCTATATCTGTGTTATGCTTACTTTCTAAATTACTAATTTTCCCTATTATTTCTGTATGATCGGTATCAATACCATTAATATTCGTGGCCATGGTTTCATAAGTATCCGACGATGTTGTAGCTACTCCTTTATTTGTAATTGCCGCTGCCACTAATTCTTTTCCTGTTGTTGCCTCATTATATAGTTCATCTAATGCACTATTTACTGTTTTATCTTGATAAGTTACATTTTGAGATGATATTGTAGTTGCTGCAATTACTCCTCCTAAAGTAAATACAACTCCTCCAATTATGATTCCTATTATTATATTTTTCATAAACTCATTTCCTTCCTGCATACAAAAAAAGAGAGGTTTTTACCCCCCCCCGTTTGCTTTCGGCAAACTTGATTTTTTACCAATAACAAACTATATTATTATCTAAATTTAGCAATTTTATTATACCAAAGCTATACTATTCTTTCAAGTTTTTTGTAGATTTAAGTTAGCGAGAACCGCCACCTCCACCGCCGAAGGATCCACCGCCTCCGCCGCCAGAAGAAAATCCACCACCACCAGAACTATAAGACTCGGCTCTACTTTTTGCAGTAGATGCACTTGCCATTCCAGAGTGAGAAAAACTATTTATGAAAATTAATTCATCATAAGAATAATCAGTAATAACATCTGGATATAATTTTTTAAATTGTTTCGCTACTTTATCAGCAACTCCAAATATTTGAGCATACATTAAATATTCTTCCCAAAGCATAACTTCAATTGCCTCTTTATCTTTCATATTTTCAAATTCTTTGAAAAATAACTTTAGCCCCTTCATCTGAATTGCTTCTTCTTTCATAGAAGCATTCACCTGATAAACAGTAGATTTAAATATTTTTAAAGTTACCTTTTCAGTAGCTACTAACTTTCCTTCTGTTTCTAATTTTTTATTTTCATAGTTTAATACTTTATCAAACCAATTTAATATTTTAGAATAATTATTCTTACACCATCTTTCAAATTCTTTACTTTCTAAGATTCCGTCTTTACTTGCCTTTAACATATATTCATACAATTCTAATTCTAAAGATATATCGAAATTTTTTTCTTCCTTATCCATTATAATAGTAGCTTCTTCTTTTTTTAATATAGACCCTACCGTTTTATTTTCTATCTTAACCTTTCCTTGCTTTAACCATTTTAACAATACCGCTCCTAAAAAGTCTGTTTGGAATTTCATTAAATCATAGTTATAAGCTACCCAATAAGCTCTATAAATATCTCTATTACAAGGTAGATCTCGAAACATATTAACGTCATTTGGTAATTTTTTTCCTTCTTTTCCAAATTCTAGAGGATATGATCCTGATTTTGGAATATTGTTAAAACTCTTTACAATTGCTAAAATAATTAAAATAACATAAGGAAGCATTATAATGCAACCTAAAAAGTCAAAAATTGAAAAACGATCAGAAGTATCTTTATAATGATTTGTTCCTTCTTCCGCCATATTATGATAATAAGTAAAATCATATCCTAAGTCATTTGTCGTTTCAAATGTTCCTAAAGGAAATTTTACAAGAACTACCATATATTCATCGCTATCTAATGTTCCTTCACTAGATAAATAAATCTTTCCATCATAAACATATGCAAGTCCACCATAATTTCCATATCCCCAAACATCTAAATTATCAGAAAAAGCTTCATCTGCATAAATGACAATATTTACATTTCCTGGTTCTGGAGAAATGGAATCTAGTAAATTCCAATAAATAATATCTGCATCTCTAGTCTTTGAAACAAATGAGGTAATCGTATATGTTAATGTATAAGTGTGACTTCCATAGCTACTCTTCCCAAAGCATAATTCTACTCCATCACTTGTATAATGATATCCATAATGATAAGCTTTATCCTTTAAAGAACCATTAATATCCCAATCTATGAGAGAATATTCATTTGTCTCATCACTCACCTTAAAATCTTTTATTTCAGAATTTCCTATATTATTAAAAGCATGATAATATTCTGTTTTTTCTGTTGGATTTGCTTTCCATATTTCTGTTACATGGGCATCTCCATTTTGATCTATATATATACTCATATCAATAGAACTAATAGATTCCGCTCCAACACTGTTTACAAACCAAAAGAAAGTAAACAATAAAAAGCTAGCCTTTAAAATCTTTTTCATAAATCACTCCTATAGAAAAAGGGTTATGTAACCCTAAAATTTAACTTGTGGTGTTTCTTTTTCTTTTTCAGTTGCTTCAAAGAACTTTTCTGGTTTAAATCCAAACATACTAGCCACTAAATTTGTTGGAAACATTTCAATTTTATTTTGATATTTCAATACAGAATCATTATAAAACTGTCTAGCATAAGAAATTTTATCTTCTGTATCTTTTAAATTATTTTGTAAATCAATAAAATTTTGATTTGCTTTTAAATCTGGATAAGCTTCTGTTAAAGCAAATAAACGATTTAAAGCACCAGTTAATTCTCCACTAGCTTCCATTTCTGCCTCTTTTGATGGAGCAGCGACCATTTTATTTCTGGCAGCAACTACAGCTTCCAATGTTCCTTCCTCATGTTTTGCATATCCTTTTACTGTTTCAACTAAGTTAGGAATTAGGTCTGATCTTCTTTTTAAAAGTACATCAATTTGTGCCCATTGATCTTTTACCTTATTTCTTAAACTAACTAATCCATTATAAGCACTGATTAACCATAGTACCAATAATATAACAATAATAAGAATAATTATTCCAATATTCATTTTATTCCTCCTACTCTAATTACATTATACAAGTTCTTTTCAAAAAAAGAAATAGATTTGTATAAAAATTATTACGATTACCACAATACTATTGAAAGGACTGATAAAATGGATATTAGAAACTATATCAGAAATAATTTAAGTGATTGCAATGAAATGGATATTAGAGAAACAATTTTATCTTCTGTCAACTCTAATGATGAAGTAGTACTCCCAGGATTAGGTGTTTTATTTGAAATGATTTGGAATGGAAGTAATGAAAATCAAAAAAAAGACATTGTTAAAATTTTATATCAAGATATTAAAAAACCTCATTAAATTGAGGTTTTTATGATAATAAGATCCTTAGAAACTTCCTCTAAAGCCTTTCCAATATTTTTATGAGATACATACTCATTATCAGACATCTGATAATTTTTCTTTTCTTCCATCTCTTTTACTCTTTTTGAAACTAAATTAACGAGTAAATATTTAGAACCAACTTCATTTAATAATTTATCAATTGAAGGATATATCATATTATCACACTCCTATTGTAATCATATAATATATTTTTATTTTCTTCAAGCAAATACTTTTTTTTTGACAAAACTTTACAATGAATTTTGCTTGATTTTTTCTATTGTTTCATTTTCTAATGATAAAATATCATTTGGACTCATAAACAATAGAACTGAATTTTTATATTGCGCTAATGTGTTAGAATCCTTCATTGTAATAGACTCTCCATGATTTAATTTTTGAATAATCATATCTGAAGTGACTCCTTCGAAATCTTCTTGTTTTTCTCTTGCTGGATGGATTTCTAATACATAAGAATAATCTGCTAAATTCATCGCACTCGCTAAAGAATCTGCAAATTCTTTTGTCCTAGAAAATGTATGTGGTTGAAAAATTGTAATTATTTTTTTATCTGGATATTTTTGTTTTACCGATTTAATCGTTGCTTTTACTTCATTTGGGTGATGAGCATAATCATCAATTACAACATCATCCCCTACTACAGTCTCACTAAATCTTCTTTTTGCCCCTTTAAATGTTTTTAATAATTTAGAAACTTCCTTTGCCTCTAATCTCTCATAGTAACATACCGCAATTACTGCTAAAGTATCTAATAACATATGCTTTCCGTAAATTGGTAGATCAAAAAAGCCATAATAATTATCTTCTACAAATACTTCAAAACTAGTTCCATCTTTTTTATATTCTATATTTTTTGCAATAATATCATTATCATCATCAATTCCGTAATAGAAAATTGGTTTATTAACTTCTAGATAATGTGTATAAGGATCATCGCCACAGGCAATTACCATTTTTTCTGCTTTATTTGCAAACTCTTGATATGCCTCTACTACATCATTAATATCTTTAAAATAGTCTACATGATCAAAATCTATATTTGTAATAATAGCATAATAAGGGGTATAAGCTAGAAAATGTCTTCGATATTCACAAGACTCTAAAATAAATAATTCATTTTCTTTATCAGAGTAACCTGTTCCATCTCCAATTAAATAGTTAGCACCCTTAATTGAATTTAAAACATGAGCCATCATAGAAGTAGTCGTTGTTTTACCATGACAACCAGCAATACAAATTGCTTTAAATTTTCTTGTTAAGCTTCCTACCATGTCAGAATAACTATAAATATGTAATCCAAGTTCACGAGCTTTTTTTACCTCAGGATGATCTTCTTGAAAAGTTGCACCTTTTACTATCTTCATTCCTTCATGAATATTATTTTCATCAAAAGGAAGTATCTTAATTCCAGCATTTATTAATCCCTCTTCTGTAAAAAAATGGGTTTCTACATCACTTCCTTGAACATCATAACCTAAGTTTTTCATAATTTGAGCTAAAGCACTCATTCCTGTTCCTTTAATTCCAATAAAATGATACATACCATCACTCCCCTGATTCTTATCTTATCTTCCAATATTATAGCAAATATTTTTTATTTGTTCAATAAAATTAAAACGACTTGTCAGTTCAAGTCGTTATTCCATTTCTACTAATTCCAATTTATTGTTATGATGAATCCAAATGAAAGAACATTCTGTTGGATAATCTAAATCTTTTTCATATGTAATTGTAACATCTACATAATAAGCCTCATCATCTTGTTCTTTTTCTCCATCATACTCTTTTTTCTCAATATTGGTTACTTCTACTTCTTTTACTTCTGGGAGTTCTTGTGTTCTTTTTCCATAAAGATTACTTTCTACATAATTATAAATAGTATCTTTTGCTTTTGTTAAAAATGAATCACGGTATTCATCATATACAAACTGGATACCACCTACATCACTTTTACTAATTGCATCATTTAATGAATAGAAATCGATAGTAAATAATTTACTCAAAGCACTAGCATATTCTTCTTCAACTATAGAATCACTTTCTAAAATTTTCTTTAAATTTTTAAACTCTTTTTTAAAGTATTCTGAGTCATTTTCATTTAATGTATAGTTATAATTTTCTATAGAATCTAACGTTTTTACTGTTGTATCTTTTTTTAAAGATTGATAAATATCTTTTAAACAGAAAAATAGTAAAATGAATAAAACTACTAATAAGATTGGAAGAATCCTTCTTGCTTTATTTTTCATTAATTAGCCCCTCTTTTTCATTTTCTTTCTTAATTAAATCATATACAATAATAGAATTTGAAATACTAATGTATTGATTTGTCAATTTTGTATAATGCGATGTATAGTCTTCACTAATGGTTGCATTATTGTCTAAGATTTTATATTCTCCCTTACTTTGATTATAATACATTTTATTAGTTACCCAATTACCATCAGGGAATGGTACGAAATTCTCTTCTCCATTTTTTAGACTAAAGATATCTTTTCCTAAAGCATATTTGCTTTTTACTCCAATCATATTTCCAAATGTAGGAAGAACATTATACATCCCAGTAGCTTCTGTTACTTCACGATTTAATAATGAATCTCCTTTACTATTTTTTGTCCATATGATAAATGGTACTTTACGATTTAATTCATAATCATAATAATCAACTTTATGGTAATTAGGATCATCAGATGATATTGTTGAATTTGTTTCTGGATTGTAATTATAGAACCAATCAAACTCTGATTTTTTTAATTTTGCATCATGATCTCCATAAATTACAACAACAGTGTTATCTAGTAATCCTTCTTGATCCATTTGATCTAGTAATTCTCCTAAAGCTTCATCTGCATAATGAACAGATTTAAAATAACTTCCTAGTTTTGTCCCTTCCATATAAGGTGCTTCTTTTTCTTCTTGTTCTCCTGTTTCAGGATTAGTAGATAAATATTTCATTGTAACTTTATAATCGCTATAATTTTCAATATCTGTAAATGGTGTATGATTAGAAAGCATAATTAACAAACCATACCAATTTTGATTATTTTCGTTAATTGTTTTAATTTTTGGAACAGCTTGTTTAAAGAATGATTTATCAGATAATCCTAAACCAATTGTTTCATCAATAGTAAAATCTTTTGTGTAGCAATAAAAATTATTATATCCGAAGCTCTTATGAGTAGCTTGACGGTTCCAGAAAGTACAGTTATTTCCATGCATACTAAAGGTATAATAATTTTTTTCTTTTAATAATTTGGGGAATGTTACATAATCCCTATCATAATAACTTATAAAAACAGTTCCACTACTAGAAGGCATTAAGGATGTATTAAATGTAAATTCTGTATCACTACTAGTTCCTACACTTTCTTCTGCATAAAAGTTAGAAAAGTAAATTCCTTCACTCGCTAAACGTTTTAAATTTGGAGCAACGTCTACTCCATTAAAGCTTGTATTTAAGGTAAAGTTTTGAATACTTTCAGCATGAATGACTAGAACATTTTTTCCTTCAAAAATATTTGTATACTCATTTGTATCTTGTTCTTCTTTGTTTTGATAAAATTCTCTAAATTCTTTAGCATTTTCATCATATCCAAACAAAGGATTTAAACCAGATTTTAAAGTTGCCAATAAGTCATTAAATTGATAAGTGTAAGCACCAAATTCCATAACAATATATTCACGGTTCCATTGTTTACTCAATCGACTGATATCTACAGAGGATAAAGTAGAAATAAAGATTCCTGTAAATATTAAACCAACTACTAAAGTATTTACTGCTCTTACTTTTCCTTTTTCTATTTTTGAAACTTTCTCAAAGTAATTTTTTTTCTTTAATGATCTATTTACAAAAATCATTGCTAGTAGTTGCCATAGATAACAAAAATCTTTTAGCTCCATAACATTTTGAACAACAGCATCACCTACATCAACAATTTGAAGAGATGTTTCTAATAATGAGAATGATGCGAATGAAACATAATTTGTATAATACATTGAATTAATTAAGCATAACAATGTGAAGAAAATGGACCAACCAAAGAAATATTTAAATTGATGTTTTGGTTTAATAAAATAACCTATTGATCCAATAATCAATACAACTGCAATATCTGCAATAATCGGTTTTATCGCAAAATAATTTTTAACGGTTAATGATCTAAGTAAAATTTCATTAATGACAGAAGTAATCACAAATGTCATAAATAATATGTTCGTTTTTAAATAACTTTTAGATTGTATTTTAAAACTTTTTAAAAATTTTTCTAATTTTTCTTTCATAACTCACCTCAAACATTACGTTAAAATATTATAACACTTTTTAG
>RKAN01000041.1 GCA_014845975.1 bacterium
ACAGTAAATAGTGCATTAGATGAATTGTATGATGAAGCTACAACAGGAAAAGAATTAGTAGCAGCAGCAATTACTAACAAAGGAATATCTACAACATCAACAGATACTTATCAAACTATGGCAACTAATATTAATAATATCGATACAAATCATACAGAAATTAATCAAAAACTTAGCAATTTAGAAAGTAAGCATAATACAGATATAGCCTCTCTTACAGGTTCTATTAGTAATTTAAATTCAAATTTTTCAAAAGATGCCACTTGGGTAGATTTGTCTCAAAATTTAAATTCTACCAATGTAGCATCTTTAAATGAATATGTACGTTATACAATAAAAGGAAATATTTGTATTCTAGATATTGGAGGAATTACTTTTTCAAAATCAGGTGGTGGAATTGCATGGTTAACATTACCAGATTCTATTATTCCAAAGACTAGGACTGTTTCATTAATAGCTTATGACTTAGGGATAGCGTCTGGACAAAATACTATTGCCATGGTTTATAATGCTCCTGGACATAATGTTTTATTTGCCCATGTACCAACTACTTCTGTTAGATTTTATGGACAAATGATATGGCAGATATAGTATTTGCTTTTTTTACTTAATCCGTGTAAAATATAAAACATGAAATATGAAATAGAAAATCAGGAATATCCTGTTATAATTACAAGAAAAAATAACAAAAATACGTATATTAGAATTAAAGATGATTTTACAATATATGTAACAACGAATTATTTAATAACAAATCATCAGATTAAAAAATTATTAGATCAAAATTATGAGTATTTAAAAAAGAATATGATTAAAACTTTAGAAAAACAACAACAACTAGAAAAATTTTATTATCAAGGAATTCCTTATAATATTATTATAATGGATGTGAAAGGTGTTCAATTAATAGGAAATAATATTTATGTAAAAAATAAAGATACTTTAGAAAAATGGGTAAAAAAACAAATCAAAGAGATTTTTCAAGAACATTTAAATTCTATTTATCCGAAATTTGAAGAAACGATTCCATATCCTAATTTAAGAATTCGTAAAATGAAAACAAGATGGGGTGTTTGTAATAAAGTTTCAAAAACAATAACATTAAATTCTGATTTAATCCGCTATTCTTTCGATAAACTAGATTATGTTATTGTTCATGAACTTTCTCATTTTATTCATTTTAATCATTCTACTTCCTTTTGGAGCTTAGTACAAAAATATTGCCCAAATTATAAAAAAATTAGAAAAGAAATGCGTGATTAATTCGACAAAATTATATACAAAAAAGGTATATAATTTTTTTATGAAAGTGAAAATATTTGATGAAGAAAGTGAAATAGATTTAGAAGACGATATAAATAAATTTATTGAAACAGTAGATGTCATAGATATTAAATATCAAGTCTCTCTAGGACTATTTTCAGAAGAACAAATTTATTGTTTTTCAGCAATGATTATCTATAAAAAATAATCAATAAAAGTAGACAAAATATTGTCTATTTTTATTTACTTTTTCGACTTATTTTTAAGAATAGAACGCATACAATAATAACGAGGAGGAAGATAGTGTGTTTAGTAATTTTAAAGAAGAAGCTAGGAATGTAATAGTCAATGCAAAAATAGAAATGTCTGAGTTAAAACATCCTTATGTTGGAAGTGAACATCTTTTATTAGCAATTTTAAAAGAAGAAAATAGCGTTAGTAAAAAATTAAAAAATTATGGATTGGATTATGAAACATTCAAAAAAGAATTAATTAAAATTGTAGGAGTTGGAAGTGAAGAAAACCATTTATTTTTATATACTCCTTTATTAAAAAGAATTTTAGATAATGCGACAATGGATAGTAAAGAAAATAATAATGGTGAAGTAACAATTGAACATCTTTTTTCTTCATTATTAGAAGAAGGAGAAGGAATTGCCATTCGAATTATGCTTGGAATGAATATTGACTTAGATGAACTATATAGTGAATTTATGTATCGAATTGCGAATCCTAAAAAAACAAAAGATAAATTATTAATTGAAGAATTAGGAGAAGACTTAACAAAAAAGGCAAAAAAACAACAACTAGATCCTGTAGTAGGAAGAAAAAAAGAAATTAAAAGAGTCTTAGAAATTTTATCTAGAAGAACAAAAAATAATCCAATTCTAATTGGAGAAGCTGGAGTTGGTAAAACAGCAATTGTAGAAGAACTTAGTAGAATGATAGCTTTTAATGAAGTACCATTATCTTTAAAAAACAAGCGAATTATTAGTTTAGATATGGCATCATTAGTTGCTGGAACAAAGTATCGAGGAGAATTTGAAGAAAGAGTAAAAAAACTCTTAAAAGAAGTAGAAGAAAATGATGATATTATCCTTTTCATAGATGAAATTCACACACTTGTAGGTGCAGGAGGAGCAGAAGGAGCAATTGATGCCTCTAATATTTTTAAACCAGCACTCGCACGTAATAAATTTAGATGTATTGGAGCAACTACAATTAGCGAATATAAAAAATTTATTGAAAAAGATACCGCATTAGAAAGAAGATTTCAAAAGGTCAATATAGATATTCCAAATAAAATGGAAGTTAAACAAATATTACTTAGTATGAAACCACTTTATGAAAAGTATCACTTTGTAAATATTGATAATAGCATGATAGATCTAATTATTGAATTATCAGAAAAATATATTTATGATAGAAACCAACCTGATAAATCTTTAGATATCTTAGATGAAGTATGCGCTATGGTGAGTATCAAAGAAGATAAAAGTATTCGAAAATATAATGAATTAAAAAAAGAATATGATGATATTTTAACAAAAAAAGAGGAAGCTATTATAGTCGGAAACTTTGATCTTGCTTCTAATTATAAAGATCAAGAAAATGTAATCATGGATAAAATTAATAAACTAGAATTAAATTTGTATAAGAAAAAAAGAAAAAATGTAACCAAAGAAGATATTGCAACTGTCGTTTCTTCTAAAACAAAAATACCAGTATATGAATTGTTAAATGACAATAAAAGAGTGATTCAAAAAATAAGAAAAAATCTGAAAGATAGCATTATTGGACAGGACGAAGCAATAGAAAAAGTAGTCAATGTAGCCAAAAAAATAAAACTGGGATTTAAAGAAAACAAATGTTATTCCATGATGTTTGTTGGCCCAAGTGGTGTTGGAAAAACTATGTTAGCAAAAATGTTTGGAGAATCTTTAACTCCTGGAAGTGTCATAAAATTAGATATGAGTGAGTATTCTGAACCACACTCTGTAAGTAAAATAGTGGGGGCTCCTCCTGGTTATGTTGGTTATGAAAATTATACAAATATTTTAGAAGAAATTCGAAATAAACCATATTCCGTTTTAATTTTAGATGAAGTAGAAAGAGCACATACTAATATTATTAATTTATTTTATAGCATTTTAGATGAGGGAAAAATAAAAGATAGTACAGGCAGAACAATTCGTTTTGACAACGTTACAATCATTATGACCTCTAATATTGGATTCGATGACATCCATATAGGATTTAATGGAAAAGTAAATAGTGTCGTAGAAAGCAAATTAAAAGAAAATTTTAGTACTCCCTTTTTAAACCGAATTGATAATGTAATTATCTTCAATGAAATGGATGAAAAAAATATTGAAAAACTAATTCATAAAAAAGTGAATTGTTTGATAAAAAAATATTCAAAATATCATATTAATATTTCAACTAAAGTGTTAGAAGAAATTAAAGAAAAATCAAATTATAAAGAATATGGTGCTCGAAAAATAGATAAAATTATTCAAGATGGATTAACCAATCAAATTATTGATGAAATTTTATCAGATAAAAAAGAAATTACTATAGAAAGCTTAAATAGTAAACAAGCTGTTTAAAATGACAAAATATTTTTGATAAATACTTGAAATAAAATTAATTTCTATGTTATACTATGACTAGTTTTCAAAGCAATAATGAAGGACTAGTAGTAAAAGAAGTTATGGATAGAGACTTAGTGGTTGGTGGAAACTAAGCTTAACCTTTTATGAATTCACCTTTTAGGCAGATACTAATCATATACGGTAACGCGTTATAGTAATCAAGTGATCATTTTGATCAAATAAGGTGGTACCACGGCAAAGCTCGTCCTTAATATAGGGTGAGCTTTTTTAATGGGAGGAAATATGAAAGCAGTTCTTTTTATCCATGGTTTATCCGCTCATGAAGAAGATAATGAGTATTTTATCCAAAAAATGAGAGAATATCCTAATATTTACTTTTATACATTTCGTTTACCTGGTCATGAACAAAATAAAATGGCAAAGGTAAAATATCAAGAATGGCTAGATAAATCAGAAGAGGAGCTTGTTAAAATATTACAACATCATAAAAAAGTCCAAATTGTTGCTCATAGTATGGGAACTATTATTGCTGTTTACTTAGCGGCTAAATACCATGAAGTAGAAAGCTTAGTGTTACTATCATCTGCCTTTTTATTTGGTAGTTTCGAACAAAATAAAAAAGATTTCAAAAGAATTCTAAGGCATGATATTGATGATAATCTTGGAACAGGATTTGAAGGAGTATTTACCAAATTATTTCAAGTTCCAAAATCAGTCATGATAGAATATTTAAAAATGTCTAAAAAAATAAGACCATATATTTCTAATATTACCTGTCCTGTTTTATTAATTCATGGGCTTGAGGATAATGTGATATCCGTAGAATCAAGTAAATATGTTTACCAAAATTTAAATTGTAGAAAAGACCTGTTACTTGTAAAAAATGTAAGGCATCAAATCTTTAAAAGTAAAAGAAAAGAAGAAATCACGAATTATATCTATCGTTATTTATCTTCTAAAGTACTTTATTGTATGACAAAGAAAGAAATCATATAGGAGGGAAATTATGAATACAAAAATGAAACAAATAGAAAAAATCAAAAGTGAAATTAAGAATACCTTAGAAACCATTGAAAGTGTAAAAGAATTAACAGAATTAAAAGTAACTTATTTAGGAAAAAAAGGTCCTATTAATGAGTTATCTCAAAGTATGAAAGAATTATCAAATGAGGATAAAAAAGTATTCGGTAAGGCTTTAAATGATTTTAAAATGGAAATTACAGAACTAATTCAAACGAAAGAACAAACTTTAAAACAAAAAGAATTAGAAGAAAAATTAGAACAAGAAAAAATAGATATCACATTACCTGCTACTAAATTAACAGTTGGAACAATGCATCCATTAATTAGAACAGTAGAGGAAATTGAGAATATTTTTATTTCCATGGGATACGATGTAGTAGAAGGACCAGAAGTAGAACAAGATTTATATAACTTTGAAAAATTAAATTTACCAAAAGGTCATCCAGCACGAGATGCACAAGATACTTTCTATATTGAAGATGAAGAAGTTTTACTTCGAACACAAACTTCTGGAGTACAGGCTAGAACTATGGATTCCCATCTAGAAAAAGGACCAATTCGTATGATTTGTCCTGGAAAAGTTTATAGAAGAGATGATGATGATGCAACTCATTCGCATCAATTTATGCAACTAGAGGCATTAGTAGTAGATAAAAATATTAGTGTTGCGAACTTAAAAGGAACGCTAGAAGAAGTGATTAAAAAATTATTTGGTGAAGATCGTGAAATTCGTTTAAGACCAAGTTTCTTCCCTTTTACAGAGCCATCTTTTGAAGTGGATGTTACTTGCTTTAAATGTGGAGGAAAAGGATGTTCTATCTGTAAAGATACTGGTTGGATTGAAGTATTAGGATCAGGAGAAGTACATCCTAATGTACTTAGAAATTGTGGCTATGATCCAGAAATATATACTGGTTTTGCGATAGGAATTGGTATTGAAAGAATAGCAATGTTAAAATATGGAATTACAGATATTAGAAACTTTTATACAAATGATATGAGATTTTTAAATGATTTTAATAGAATTGGAAGTGATAAATAATGAAACTAAGCAAGAAATTTTTAAGTGATTATATTGATATTTCTGATGTGAAATATTCTGATTTAGCTGAAAAAATGGTTTTTGCTGGAAATGAATATGAAAGCATTACCAAACTTTGTGATGCAAAAGGATTAGTAATTGGTAAAGTTTTAGAATGTGTAGATCATCCAGATTCTGATCATTTACATATCTGTCAAGTAGACATTGGAGATAGTGTCAAACAAATTGTGTGTGGTGCTCCAAATGTTAGAGCTGATATTTTAGTAATTGTTGCAAAAGAAGGCGCTACATTACCTGGTGGAATTACAATTAAAAAAACAACTCTTGCAGGAACTCCTTCTGAAGGAATGATTTGTTCCTTAGCTGAGTTAGGATTGGAATCAAAATATTTAAAAGAAGAAGATAAAGAAGGAATTCATATTTTAGAGTCAGATGCAATTGTTGGAGAAGACCCTTTAAAATACTTAGAATTTGATGATGAAATTATTGATTTTGAATTAACAGCTAATCGAGCAGATTTATTAAGTGTAATAGGGATGGCTTATGAAGTAGGAGCAATTTACAATAAAAAAATCAAATTACCAGAATTCGATTTAAAAGAAATTCCTAATAATATCAACGATTCTTATCAATTAGAAGTAAGTACAAAAAATTGTTCTATCTATTTAGGAAAATTAGTAAAAAATGTAAAAATTGAGGAAAGTCCTAAATTTATTAAGGCTAGATTAATGGCTAGTGGAATTCGTCCAATTAACAATGTTGTAGATATTAGTAATTATGTTATGCTTGAATATGGACAACCACTTCATTTCTTTGATGCTGATAAATTAGGAAATAAGGTAATTGTAAGAGATGCATATAATTCAGAAAAACTAGTTACTTTAGATGGAGTAGAGAGAACTTTAAATTCGAATGATGTTGTAATATCTAATGAAGATGGCGCTGTTGCCTTAGCCGGTGTAATGGGTGGATTAACGACAGAAGTAGAAAATGATACTATAAATATTTTTGTAGAATCTGCTATTTTTAATCCAATTAATATTCGTTATACTTCTAAGAATATTTTAAGAAGTGAAGCAAGCAGTAGATACGAAAAAGGAATTGATCCTAATGGTACAGAAAATGCTTTAAAAAGAGCATGTTATTTATTAAGCAAATATGCTTCTGGAGAAGTAACAGAAGGAATTTTAACATTTGATCAAGCCTCTAAAGAAAGTAAAAAAATAGAAATATCTTTAGAAAAAATTAATTCAGTTTTAGGCTATCAATTAACTGCTGATGAAGTAAAAACTACTCTGGCAAAACTAGAATTTGCTTATAATGAGGAAAATGAAAATTTTTCAGTATATGTTCCTACAAGAAGATTAGATGTTAATATTAAAGAAGATTTAATTGAAGAAATTGGAAGAATTTATGGATATGATCATATGAAAGGAATTTTACCTAATCTACAAACAAAAATGGGAAAAAGATCTCCTCGAGCAAATATGATTCGTGAAATTAGAAATCGTCTTATTTCTCTAGGCCTTAATCAAGTAGTAACATATTCTCTTACTAGTACGGAAAATAATCAAATGTTTTTAAGTGAGGAAAGTGGTACTGTTTCTGTTTTAGATCCAATGAGTGAAGATAAAAAAGAAATGAGAAAATCTATTATTCCATCATTATTAAATGTGTATGATTATAATGCTTCTAGAAATATAAAAAATATTCATATCTTTGAAACAGGTTCTGTTTATTATAAAAGAGAAAACTATACAGAAGAAAGTAAAGTAGCAGGTTTACTTTCTGGAGAATATTTAACAAATTTATGGCAAGGAAATATCATTAAAGTAGATTTTTATCTTTTAAAAGGAATCGTTGAAAATTTATTAATTTATTTAGGATATAATAATCGTTATAGTTTTGGAGAAGAAACTTTAAAAGAATATCATCCAGGTATTTCTTGCTCTATTAAAATTGATAACGAAATTATTGGTTATATGGGACATATTCATCCAAGTATCACTAGTAAAGATCTTTATGTTTTTGAATTTTCAGTAGA
>RKAN01000024.1 GCA_014845975.1 bacterium
GTTATTTTCTAATTGTTTTAATATTGCCAGACTATGATTTTCAATAAATTCTGCTTTGTTCATAATTGACTTATTTTCTTTTTTTCTTAAATTATTTTCTGTAATCATATAGTCACCCCTCTGATTTTATGTATTATATCACTCCATTTTCATTTGTCAAATTGATGAGCCATAGAAAAATAAAAAAAAATATGTTATAATGTACTAACAGAAAACTTAAGGTGATGAAATGAATTGGAAGATAGGAAATGTGGAAATAAAAAATCAGATTGTTTTAGCTCCTATGGCTGGTATCAGTAATAGTGCCTATAGAAGAATCATAAAAGAAATGGGTTGTGGACTAATATATGCTGAAATGGTAAGCGATAAAGCAATTACTTATGGTTCCAAAAAAACAATAGATATGCTTTATATGACAGATATGGAAAGACCAATTTCTCAACAAATATTTGGAAGTGATAAAGAATCTTTTGTAACAGCAGCTAAATATATATATGAAACAATGCACCCAGATATTATTGATATTAACATGGGTTGTCCCGTTCCCAAAGTTGCTTTACGAGCACAAGCTGGAAGTGCTTTATTAAAAAATCCTGAAAAAGTTTTTGAAATAGTATCCGCTGTAGTAAATTCTGTACCAATTCCAGTCACCGTTAAAATTAGAAGTGGATGGGATCAAAATAATATTAATGCTGTAGAAATTGCGAAAATTGCTGAAAAAGCTGGTGCAAAAGCAATCGCTATTCATGCGAGAACCAGAAGCCAAGGGTATAGCGGAAAAGCAGATTGGAATATCATTAAAAAAGTCAAAGAAAGTGTATCGATTCCTGTTATAGGAAATGGAGACGTAAGATCTTGCTTTGATGCAAAAAAAATGTTAGAAGAAACAAACTGCGATGCTGTTATGATTGGAAGAGGAGTTTTAGGAAATCCATGGTTAATAAAAGAGTGTGTAAATTATCTAGAAAATGGATCTCTTCCATCTAAAATAACAGATGAAGAAAAATTTGATATGATTTTAAAACATATTGATTTATTAAGTAGTCAAAAAAATGACAAAGTAGCAAATTTAGAAATGAGAACGCATATACCTTATTATCTAAAAGGAATGAAAGATACAACATCACTAAAAGAAAAAGTTTTTAAAACAAAAAACTTAGAAGAATTAAAACAACTAATTCAAGAATATAAAGAGGTGAATTTATGAAAAGTAATACCTTTCGTCGTTTTTCAGCATATTTAATTGATTTGATGATTATTGGATTAATATTTATAATCATTTATTATTTTTTACCACAAAATAGTGAAATACAAAATTTAAATCATAATCTTGCTTTTCAAAATGAACAATTATTAAATCATACTATTAGTTATTCCGAATACTTTCATTCTTTTTCAAAAATAACCTACCAATTAGATCAAATGAACATACTATATTCTGGATTAAATACTTTACTGATTAGTTTTTATTTTATCATTATTCCCTTATTAAATAAAGGAAGAACATTAGGTCTTTATATAGTAGGACTCCAAATTAAAAGTAATAAAAAATCTCTTAATATATTTCAACTATTTATTAGAAATTTTGTAGCAAATGGATTATTATATTTAATGTTATCATTCCTATTTGTACATTTTATCAAAAATGAAACTTATTTTATAGCAATTACTATTTTAGGAATTATTCAAATTTTACTAGTAATTATAAGCATTTTTATGATAATATATAGAAAGGACAAAAGAGGCTTACAAGATATTTTGAGCCAAACAAAAATAACAAAAGAGGTGTTAAAATGAGAGAATTTACAGATCAAGAATTAGCTCGTAGAGAAAAAGCAAAAAAAATTAGAGAATTAGGAATGGATCCTTTTGGACATCGTTTTGAAAGAACAGATTTTTCAAGTGATGTTAAAGAAAAAGTAATAGGATTAAGTCATGATGAAGTACTAGAAAAAAATATTCACGTTATTGTTGCTGGAAGAATTATGTTTATCCGTAAAATGGGAAAAGCAAGTTTCTTTTCAATTAAAGACAAAAAAGGCCCAATTCAAGTCTATATTTCCATTAATGATGTAGGAGAAGAAGCTTATTCTTTATTTAAAACAGCAGATATTGGAGATATCGTTGGAGTTGAAGGAAATGTAATGCTTACTCAAACTGGAGAAGTTACAATTAAATGCTTGAAGTATACACATTTAGTAAAGGCTTTAAGACCATTGCCAGAAAAATTCCATGGACTTCAAGATGTAGAAGAACGTTATAGAAGACGTTATGTTGATTTAATGATCAATGATGATTCAAGACGAGTTGCTTTCTTAAGACCAAAAATTATTAGATGTATTCAAAATTACATGGATAACCAAGGATTTACAGAAGTAGAAACTCCAGTTTTATCAACATTACTTACAGGTGCTTCTGCAAGACCATTTGTAACACATCATAATACACAGGATTTAGATATGTATTTAAGAATTGCATTAGAGTTACCACTAAAAAGATTATTAGTTGGTGGTATGGAAGCAGTTTATGAAATTGGAAGAACTTTCCGAAATGAAGGAATGGACCCAAGACATAATCCAGAATTTACTTTAATGGAAGCTTATTTAGCTTATTCAGATTTAGATGGAATGATGAATTTAACAGAAAAAATGTTTCAAACAATAGCGAAGAATGTAATTGGAAAAATGGATTATCATTGGTATGAAAATGATATTAGTTTAAAAGGACCTTGGAAAAGAATTAGTATGGTTGATGCTATTAAGGAAAAAACAGGGATTGACTTTAAACAAGAAATGACAGTAGAGGAAGCTTTAAATTTAGCGCAAGAGCATCATATAGAAGTTCAAGAACATGAACATAGTGTAGGACATATTATTAATTTATTCTTTGAAAAATATGTAGAAGAGACATTAATTCAACCTACATTCCTTTATGGGCATCCAGTAGAGATTTCACCTTTAACAAAGAAGAATCCTGAAGATCCTAGATTTGTTGATCGTTTTGAACTATTTATTGGTGGAAAAGAATTCGCTAATGCTTATACAGAACTAAATGATCCAGATGATCAATTAGAAAGATTTGAAGCACAACTTGAAGAAAAAAATCTAGGAAATGATGAAGCAAATGATATTGACTATGATTTCATAGAGGCATTAGAATATGGAATGCCTCCAGCAGGTGGAATAGGATATGGAATTGATCGTTTAGTAATGTTCTTTACAGAACAAGAATCAATTCGCGATGTTATTTTATTTCCAACCATGAAACCTGTGGATAAAAATTAATGAAATTATATATTGTTAGACATGGTGAAACCGATTGGAATAAGCAGCATTTACTACAAGGTGATGTAGATGTTCCATTAAATCAAACAGGAATTGATCAAGCAAACAAGGTAAAAGAATTACTAGAAAATAAACCAATTGATTTGTGCATTTCAAGTCATTTATCCAGAACTTATAATACAGCTAAGATTATTAGTGATAACAAATATGAAATCATAACTGATTCTCGATTGATCGAAAGAGGATTTGGTGAACTAGAAGGTAAAAGTGTTTCAAATTATGATGCACATTTATATTGGAATTATCAGTTGAATATAAATAATCAAGGGATAGAAAGAATTCAAGACCTATTTCATAGAGTAGAAGAATTTTATCAAGAGTTAAAAAAAAATTATCCTGATCAAACAATTTTAATTGTTACTCATGGAGCAGTAGTAAGAGCATTTCATTATATTATTAAAGGATATGATGAAAATACAAAATTTTTAACTTTTGCAATCCCGAATTGTAAAATTATGGAATATGAGGTGAAATCATCATGATAGAAGAATTAATTAGATTAAAAAAAGAATTTATCAAACTAAAAATAGTAGATATCTGTTCTAAAGTATCTATAAATCTAACAGGATCATCTTTGGAAAAGTCTAATTGTCAATTAATTAAAAATATAAATGCTAGAGAAAATAAACATTCTTTAGAGAAATCAAATTATCAATTAGTAAAAAGGAAAGAAGGAAGAAAATGAAAATACTATCCGTGAATGCAGGAAGCTCATCTTTAAAATTTCAAATGTATGAAATGCCAGAAGAAAACGTATTAATTTCTGGTGTATTTGAAAGAATTGGATTAGAAAATAGTTTTTATACAATTAAATTAAATGGTGAAAAAATTAAAAATGAAGAACCACTACCAAATCATAGTGTAGCAGTTGAATTTTTAATTCAAGAATTACTAAAAAATAAAGTAATTGATTCTTTAGATGAAATTAAAGGAGTAGGTCATCGTCTTGTCCATGGTGGAGATAAATATGCTTCTTCTGTTATCATTAATGATGATGTAATAAAAACTGTGGAAGAATTATCTGACTTAGCGCCTCTACATAACCCTGCAAACCTAATGGGAGTTAGAGCCTTTATGAAAGAAATTCCTGGTGCAGTTCAAGTAGGATGTTTTGATACAGCATTTCATCAAACAATGAAAGAAGATAGATACTTATATGCTGTACCTTACGAATGGTATAAAAATTATGGAATTCGTAAATATGGATTCCATGGTATGAGCCATAGATATGTTTCCGAAAGAGTGAATGAACTTTTAGATAAACAATATTCTAATGTAATTGTTTGTCATTTAGGAAATGGTGGATCTATTTCAGCAGTTCGTGATGGTAGATGTGTAGATACTACAATGGGATTTACACCAAATGCCGGTATTGTAATGGGATCTCGTTCTGGTGATATTGATTATAGTATGATTCCTTATCTAATGAAAAAAACTGGAATGAGTATCGAAGAAATTGATAATGCTTTAAATAAAAAAAGTGGTATGTTAGGTATCAGTGGGGTTTCTAGTGACTTTAGAGATATTGATGCTGCCATTGCAAAAAAAGACAAACAAAGCATTATGGCACATTACTTATATGTTAATTCAATTGTAAGTTATATTGCTAGATTTTATGTAGAATTAGGTGGAGCAGATGCAATTTGCTTTACTGCAGGTGTGGGAGAAAATGCTCCACATGTTAGACGTATGGTTATGGACCGTTTATCTTGCTTAGGAATTAAAGTAGATAGAGAAGCAAATGAAGAAATAAGATTTGGAAAAGAAGGTATTATTTCAACTCCTGATTCAAGTGTTCCTTGCTATGTAATTCCAACAGATGAAGAAGTAATGATTGCAAGAGATACATATCAATTTATAGAAGAATAATAGGAAGTGTGAGAACATGGTGGGTAGAGTAATCAAAAAAATTTATAACGAAATCAAAAAATATGACAAAATTGTCATTGCCAGACATGTAGGAGCAGATCCAGATGCATTAGGAAGTTCTGTTGGTTTAAAAGAAATTATTCAAGCAACATTTCCTAATAAAAAAGTCTATGTAATTGGATTCCCTGCTAGTAAATTTAAATATCTAGGAGAATTAGATAAATTTACAGAGGATTTATATCAGGATGCTTTATTAATTGTTACAGATACCCCAAATAAGAGTAGAGTAGATGGCGTTGATCCTTCTAAATTCAAAAAAAGTATTAAAATTGACCATCATCCATTCATAGAAAAATTTTGTGATATTGAATGGATTGATGATAAAGCAAGTAGTGCTTCTCAAATGATTATAGAATTGGTATTTTCGACCAAACTAAAAATGACAAAGAGTGCTGCAGAAAAATTATATATTGGTTTAGTTGCTGATACAAATCGTTTTCTATTTTACTATACAACTCCGAAAACTTTTAATTTAGTTTCAAGACTAATTAAAGAAACAAATTTAGACTTTTCAAAATTATATGATTCATTATACATGAGATCCTTTAAAGAAGTAAAATTTGGTGGTTACATTGCTGATCACTTAAAAATTACAAAACACGGATTCGCATATCTTGAAATAACAGAAGAAATTTTACAAAAATACGGTGTTGATGCCGCTACAGCAGGTAATATGGTAAATGAATTTAATTATATCGATAAAGTTTATTCATGGGGAATATTCTCCTATGATAAACAAAACAATAATGTAAGAGGTTCTATTCGTTCGAGAGGACCAATTATTAATGAAACAGCTAGTAAATATAATGGAGGAGGACACATATTTGCCTGTGGAGTTCGTTTGAAAAATTTTGAAGAAGTGGAAAAGTTAGTAGAAGATTTAGATAAAGTTTGTGAAGAATATGAAAAGAGTCAAAATTAATTGACTCTTTTTAAGTGATAAAATTATTTTTTGATATATAATTTTTCATTAGGATATAATTTTAAATAATAATAATCTTCTTTTTCACATGTAAAGATGAGTTGGTATTGATCTTTGTCATCTGTGATAGTAGGATTTTCCTCTTTATTATCTGGGATGACAGGAGTTACTTCTTCTTTTTTTTCTAATATATTGATCCAATTAGAATCTTTTTTACAAGCAACATAACCAGTTAGACCAAGACTGGTTGTTATTTTATACCAAATATAAACTTCGCTATCTACTTCATCTAAGACTGTATAAATTTCATTTAAATAAACATCACCTAAATCAGTGGAAAATTCACTAGGACTTTCTCTAATATTAATTTTATCCACCATAATTTGGATTTGTTTTTTTGATTCATCACGTGTATTTGCCTGTTCTAAGTAGCTTGTTACATAATTTCCAGTGGAAAACTCTCTTGGATTCAGATAATTCCCTTGTTCATCTGTGATTTCTAAATGAACATGACTACCATAAGTAACATCACTTTCATTTTTACTAGAAAGAACGAGTCCTGTATTTCCTTGATGAGCAAAAACTTGATTAGGTTTTATAATATCTCCTACATTTACTAATACATCATCTAAATGGGCAAATCTTAAAGTGATTTTTTTATTTTCAAAATAGGTTTCTATCCATATTTGATTTCCACCCAATTCTTCATAATGCATTCGTACATTCTTTCCAGTAATCGAAATGCAATTATAATAAGCCCCGTCTTTCCAAATATTTTTATTGTTTAAATAATTATTGTAATTAATACTATCTTCATGAGATGTAAAACGATTTACGATTTTAATAACACGACCGCTACCTACAATTGATATGTCAGATTGATGATTTCCAGCATAATCTTCTGCAGTTTTATGTGTTGAAAAATCATTAGTAATAACTCTAGAACTACCTAAATAAATCATTGTTCCCTCTTAATTTCGTTTTCCACAGGAATACTTTTTTCTTTCTTTAAAGATGATGGTTTATAAGTGATAATATTTTGATTTTTTAATCCTTCGTAGATTGCAGAAGCTCCGATGAAACTGAATAGTCCTACCCATATAGCATCATAAATATTTACTCCGTAAAATGTGATTGCAAAAGGAATCCCAATTACAAAACTAGAAATTAAGTTTAAAATCCAGATTTGCCAAGATTTTTGAATGAAAGATAAAGCTTTAATTTTTTGAATAAAAGCCATCAATATAACACTAAATGTGATGCTGATTACTAATAAGTCTAAAAGTAAAGTAGGAAAAAATTCTTCCATCTAATCACCTCCATTTTTCAGTGGAATGGTATTAATTTTTTCAACAATATTTTCTACTAAGCCATTTCCTCCTAAATTTTTATATTGTGTATACAATTCAATTAAAACTTCTTTTTCAAATAAAGTGATTGAGTTTTTTGTAATGACTTGATCATAACAATTTGTAATTTCATTTTTTAAAAGTATTTTGACTCCTTTTTTCATAGAAGCTATATCTTTACAATGCATACGAACTTTTTCCCATAATAAGCCTAATAATCCAACTAAAATACCAAATAAAAATTCTAACCAGTATTTTATAATGAAGCTAATCATATTCCAAATCGAATGTCTTCACCGAATAG
>RKAN01000020.1 GCA_014845975.1 bacterium
AGGATTTACATTAGTAGAATTATTGGCGGTAATCGTGATATTAAGTATCATAGGAATGATTACAGTGCCAATGGCAGTTAGTTATATAGAAAAATCAAAGGAAAATCTAGCAGATATACCAATTTCCATAGGTTGGTAGCAATTCTGTTCGAGTTTGTATTTCAAATAATACAGTAAATGGTCAACCACCGGCATCTATAGGTACATTCTATAGAGTATATTATAACTAATCTAATCATTTTAGATTAGTTTTCTTTATGGACAAAATTTACAGTTTTTGGTAAAATGAAAAAAGGTGGTTATATGAACAGAAAAGATGTCGATGTCTCTAAAGTAACTCCTATGATGAAGCAATATCTAGAGATTAAAGAAAAAAATGAAGATATTATTATATTCTTCCGATTGGGAGATTTTTATGAAATGTTTTTTGAAGATGCAATTAAAGTTTCTAGAGAACTTGAACTTACTTTAACTGGCAAAAATGCAGGGCTAAAAGAAAAAATCCCAATGTGTGGAATTCCTCATCATGCAGCTAATATATATATTGAAAAACTAGTAGAAAAAGGATATAAAATAGGAATTTGTGAACAATTAGAAGATCCTAAAAGTGTAGAAAAAGGAATCGTAAAAAGAGATCTTATTCAAATTATTAGTAAAGGAACCATCATTGATGACGAATCTTTAATAGAATTTGAAAACAATTATATTGGAAATATTCTTGATTTTAATCACGTTTATGTTATTTGTTACACAGATATTTCAACTGGAGAAATTAATACAACTTTAGTAGAACATAATGTTAGTAAAGTTGTAAGTGAAGTAGTAAGTATTGGAATAAAAGAAATTATTATGCCAAGTAAAGTAGATAAAACGATCTTTTCTTTACTAAAAAATCAGTTTAAAATAACGGTATCTATTTCCGATGAAATAGAAGATTTAAAGGAATATGAATATATTTACGAAGATATTAAAGATATTCGTTATATAGAAACAATCAAACATTTACTAACTTATATTAATCATACTCAAAAAAGAAATTTGTCTCATTTACAAAAAGCAGTTATAAAAGAAGACAAAAGCTTTTTAAAAATGGATGTTCATACTAAAAGAAACTTAGAATTAACAGAAACACTTCGTTTGAAACAAAGAAATTACTCTTTAATTTGGTTGTTAGATAAAACCAAAACAGCAATGGGGTCAAGAATGCTTAAAAATATGATTGAAAACCCATTAATAGATAAAGAAAAAATTAATCAGAGATATGATACAGTAGCAACATTACTTCGTGAATTTATTTTAAAGGAAGATTTAAATCAAGCTCTATTTGAAGTATACGATTTAGAAAGATTAAGTGGTCGTGTAGCCTTTGGTAATGCGAATGCAAAAGACTTATTACAACTTAAAAATTCATTAAAAGTTCTTCCAACAATTCGTGATATTTTAACCAAAATTAACTTTTATAAAAATATAGAACCATTAAATGACCTATATGAATTATTAGAAAAATCAATTTATGAAAATCCGCCTTTATCTATTAAAGAAGGATACTTAATTAAAGATGGATATAACGAAGAATTAGATGAACTAAAAGATTTAAGAAAAGGTGGAAAAGACTTTGTTGCTAGATTTGAAGCAGAAGAAAAAGAAAGAACAGGCATTAAAAATCTAAGAGTAGGTTATAATCGTGTATTTGGATATTATATAGAAGTTTCTAAAGGAAATGCAAAAGATATTAAAGAAGAATATGGATATGAAAGAAGACAAACATTGGCCAATGTAGAAAGATTTATTAGTCCAATATTAAAAGAAAAAGAAGCTTTAATATTAAATGCTGAAGAAAAAATTATTGAACTGGAATATAATTTATTTATTGAAATTCGTGATAAAATTAAAACATATATTCCAAAACTTCAAAATATAGCAAAGACAATTAGCGAAATTGATGTATTACAATCGTTTGCAACCGTTGCAGAAGAAAATCATTACGTAAGACCTAACTTAGTAGATACTAGGGTTGTTTCAATTATCGATGACCGTCATCCAGTTGTTGAAAAAGTGATTGAAGGAGAATACGTACCAAATGACATAAAAATGGACGAAAATACAAATATTTTATTAATTACAGGCCCAAATATGGCTGGTAAATCTACTTATATGAGACAACTAGCGATTACAGTCATTATGGCACAAATTGGTTCTTATGTTCCTGCAAAAGAAGCAATACTTCCTATCTTTGATGCAATATTTACTCGAATTGGAGCCAGTGATGACTTAGTTAGTGGAGAATCTACTTTTATGGTAGAAATGAAAGAAGCAAATAACGCAATTAGTAATGCAACAGAAAATAGTTTAATCTTATTTGATGAATTAGGTAGAGGTACAGCAACTTTTGATGGAATGGCTTTGGCTCAGTCTATTATCGAATATATTGAAAAAAATATTCGTTGCAAAACACTATTTTCTACCCACTATCATGAACTTACAGATTTGAGTGAAACACTTAAAACACTTAAAAATGTCCATGTAAGTGCTCATGAAGAAGATGGTAATATTACTTTCTTACATAAAATTAAAGATGGTAGTATCGATAAAAGTTATGGTATTCATGTTGCTAAATTAGCAGATTTGCCAAATTCATTAATAGAAAGGGCAAATCAAATATTAAAAGTATATGAAAACAAAGAACAAAAAAGAGATATTATTGTTCAAGAATCATTACCTTTAGATGAGTTAATGAAAGAAGATTCTCAAGTAGAAAAAGAAATTAAAAATTTGGATATTTTAAATGTTACTCCACTAGAAGCTTTAAACATACTATATAGTCTAAAAGAAAAGATCAGGTGATAAAATGAGTTTACTAAAAAAAGAATATTGGTTTATTTGTGCAATACTAAATATAGCGACATTAGGTTGTTTTAATATTCTAATTGCTTATATGTTAGATTTATTTGATGAAAATGCTTGGTATCAAAAAAAAGCATATTGGATTTGTGCTTTTCTTTGTTTAATATTCCCTATATTTATTATGTTTTTAGTATTTGGTGTTGAAATGACCGTTCAAGTTGCTAAAAAATTAAATGTACCAGGATGTGAGATTTATGCAACTCCATATTCTTGGATTTTATGTTTAATTGTCCCAGTTCTTGGCTGGATATTACTAGCAGTTATGTTAATCTATCTAAATGTATGGATTGTTAGTTACTTATATCAGGGAAAAGCAGAAGCTCAACTAAGTTGAGCTTTTATAGTAAATAAAAATAAATGGTCCAAAAATGGAAAAATGTTCCTAATAAACAGAAAATATGAAATACAGAGTGCATATACTTTTTATTTATGCCAATTCCGTAAAGAATAGAACCAATTGTATATAAAACTCCTCCAAAAATTAAATAAAAAATTCCTTTTGTTCCAATAGTAGAAAGAAGTTTTGGAATACCAATTAAAATGGACCAGCCATTGAATAGATGGCATATTACTTCTAATAATTGAAATTTATCGATTTTAAAAGAAGTTAAAATAATTCCTATTAGAGTAATTGTAGTTACAAATCCAAATAAGATCCATCCAAGATTTCCTCCAATTCCTAAAAGTGAAATAGGAATATAGGTTCCATATACCAATAAATATACATTACAGTGGTCTATTATTCTAAGTATTTTTTTTCCTTCTACTTGATAAGATAAAGCATGATATATGCATGAAATCGAATATAAAATAATCATCGTAGAGCCAAAAATCGAGACTGTTGCTTCGGATAAAGCACCATTTGCTTTCACAACCATTAAAACAAGTGCTACAATTGATAAAATAGCGCCAATTCCATGTGAAACGGAATTGAATATTTCTTCTCCAATACTATAAATGGGAATTTTTATATTTAATTTTCTTTTGTTTTGTCTTTTAAAATTTTCTACGGCATAAGCAATTTCATAAGATTCTTTTTTTGTTAAATTTAATTCTTTTCTTAAATATTCATCTAATTTCATCGTATCACCTATATAAATAACTATTTTTAAACAATCAGATTATACCACTTTATTGAAAAATTGATTGTTATTTATATTTTTGATATGATATAAATGGTGATGATATGAATTTAACATTAGTAATTATGGCGGCAGGAATGGGAAGTCGTTTTAAAGATGGAATTAAGCAATTAGCGCAAGTAGGTCCAAATGGGGAAACAATTATGGAACTGACCATAAAAGATGCAGTCGAAATAGGATATAAAAAAGTAGTTTTTATTATTCGAAAAGAATTAAAAGAAGATTTTGAATCTATAATTATTCCTAAAATTCAAGGGAAAATAGAATACGATTTTGCTTATCAAGAATTAGATGATATTCCAATAAAAGTAGAGGTTAATCGAAGTAAACCATGGGGCACAGGACAAGCTTTATTGTCTCTTAAAAATATTGTAAAAGAGGATTTTGTTATTTTGAATGCCGATGATTATTATGGAAAAAAAGCTTTAAAAACTCTATATAATCATTTTTATGAAAAAAGAGAAGAACACGCAATGATGATGTATCATTTAAAAAATACTTTTACAACTTCTAATCTTGGAAATCGTGGAATTTGTTTAGAAGAAAACGGTAAGTTATTAAAAATTAACGAAACATTTCATATCCAAAAAATAGGTGATCAATTTCAAACAGAAACTGAAATATTAGATCCTAATACTTTTGTATCTGTTAATTTATTTGGATTTCATCCTAGTATTTTTTCTTTATTTGAACAAAAGTTTATAGAATTTTTAAAAGAACCAACGAACTTGGAAACAGGAGAATTTTTGATTCCAGCTACGATTAATGAATTGTTAAATAATTTAGAGGTCAGAGTTTACAATACAGATGAATTATGCTTAGGAATTACTTACAAAGAAGATATTAATTTGTTCCAAAAGGAGATTTGAAATCTCTTTTTTTTTTGTTATAGAGTATACAATTCGACAAATTTCTGCTATAATGGTACTGATTAAACTAGGGGAGGGATAAAGTTGAAAAAAAGTATTGTTATTGCTATTTTGTTCATTTCTTTTTTATTTCTACCAAATTCTATTAAAGCAGAGACAAATATAAAAGGATATGTTATTAAAAATGATACTTTATTTACAAGCAAAGCGAATATTACTTTATCCTCTTGCTTGGTAAAAGTAAATGGAAAATCAAGTACTGACTATGGAGCACCGGGCATTTTACACTGTTTAGATAGTGCCGAAGAAGTAACAATTTTAAACTATGATTCTATTATTAATTCGACAATTGAAAGTTGTAAAACAGGATATTATAAAGTTACAGCTAAAGCATCAAATGGAAATTCTTATAATGGTTATGTATGTGCAGATTACATAAAAGTAAATACAGATTCTTCTAAATATTCAGAGGAATTTTCTAAAGCAGGATTTCCAGAAAGTTATTGGGAAAAATTGGCTATTTTAAAAGAAACACATCCTAATTGGAAATTTACAACCTATAAAACAGGTCTCGATTGGAATGATGTAGTAAATGCCGAAAGTGTTGTTGGAATAAGTTTTATTCAAGTTACAAATTTAAGTAGTGGAGCAAAATATATTTCACTTGATAGTGGATCATATGATCCTGTTAATAAAACTTATATTGTAAAAGAGGGAAGTAATTGGTATGCAGCGAATAAAGAGACAGTCGCATACTACATAGATCCTAGAAATTTTTTAACAGAAAAAGAAATATTTATGTTTGAAAATTTAGGATATAATCCAACTTATCAAACACTGGATGTTATTCAAAACATTTTTAAAAATACTGATTTATATCAATATGCTCCTTATTATATAGAAGCAGCAAACTATAAAAACAATAGTATTAGCCCTGTTTCATTAGCAGCCCGTTCTAGACAAGAACTTGTTACAAGTGATGGAAAATTAAGTAATTCAGCAAATGGAACAACTTTTAAAGATAGACAGGTATATAATTTCTTTAATATCGGTGCTTATTCTAAATGTGATATAGATGGAAGTACAGTTGCCAATCCGGTTCAATGTGCATTGAAGTATGCTTACAATTCAAATTGGTTTGATGCTAGAACAGCAATCTTGGAAGGCTCTATCTTTCAGGCTGAAAAGTTTATTAATCAAAAACAAAATACATTGTATTTTCAAAAGTATAATGTAACAAGCAATACCTATGGAAATTATTCACATCAATATATGACAAATATTCAAGCTCCATCTAGTGAAGGAAAGTCTACTTATAATGCTTATTCCAAAATTAATGGCTTATTAGATAGCTCAATAGAATTTTTAATTCCGGTTTATGAGAATATGCCAGAAAAAACAACTTTACCTGCAAATGTTGACAATACTAAGAAAGAAGAGTTAGATAATGAAGCAAAAAGAGAAGAAGAAACAGCATCTATCGTAGATATTGTTAATAAAGCAGGATATCAATACAGCAATGACTATATATCAGGAGTTTCAATAGGAACTACTGCCCAAGCATTTATTTCTAATGTAAAAGGTACCAGTTCATCAGCAACTGTAACAGTTACAACAATTGACGCTAACGGTTCAATAAAAGAAATTAATGATGCCACAAGACTTGGAACAGGGGATATTGTGACAATTAAAAGTGGAAATGAATCTAGAAATTTCAGAATTGTAATTTATGGTGATGTCAATGGTGATGGACAAATTTCTGCAGTAGATTATGTTAAAATTAAAAATTACATTATGTCTAGTGGAAGTTTGAGTGGTTCTTATAAATTAGCAGCTGATGTTAATAAAGATGGATCAATTTCTGCAGTAGATTATGTGAACGTTAAAAATTATATTATGGGAAAAGAAAATTCTTTAAAATAGAAAGGGGTTCCAATGAAAAATATTTTAAAATTATTTTTAGCTTTTATAATTAGTTTTGTTACTTTTTCTTCTGTAAAAGCAGCTTCTATATCAATTAGTTCCAGTGTAAGTTCAGCGACTGTTGGAAGTAGTGTTATTATAACAGTAAGAGGAAATGACTTAGCCGGTAAGTTCTCTTTGACTTCTTCCAATGGATCAGTTTTATCAGGTGGAGCAAATAGTTTTTGGATGGAAAATGGCTCTGTTTCTTATACATTTAAGGCGAATTCTGCTGGTACAGCTACTGTAATGCTTTCTTCCTTAGATGCGGCTGATTTTAATGGAAATCCTTTTTCAGGAAGTAAATCAGTTGTTGTAACTGTAAAAAATAAACAAGTAATTGTATTATCTAGTGATAGCAGTTTAAGTAGTTTAGGAGTAGAGAATGCAACTTTATCTCCTGAATTTACGAGTGGTAATAAAGAATATTCTGTTTCATTAGAACCAGATACTACTAGCATTAATGTTTTGGCAACAACAAATCATGGAGGTGCTTCAGTTAGTGGAGCTGGTACTCGTGAAGTAACCGATGGTGATAATAGAATCGAAATTGTTGTTACAGCTGAAAATGGAACAACTTCAACTTATGTAATTAATGCTAACGTAAAAGAGTATGATCCGATTGAAGTAAAAGTAAAGGATCAATCATATACAGTTGTTAGAAAAAAAGCTTCTTTAACACCACCTAATAATTATCAGGAAACAACCATTAAGATTAATGATACAGATGTCCCTGCTTTTCATTCTGATATAACTGGATATACACTAGTTGCTTTAAAAGATAATGAAGGAAATCAAAATTATTATATATATGAAAATAACGAATATTCATTATATAAAGAATATAACTTTCATGGCATTATATTATATCCAGAAGAATTAAAAGGAAAAGATAGAAGAGGAAAAGGTTGCAAGGTCTGCATTCCGTCGATAGCCGAGTTATTTTCTGC
>RKAN01000025.1 GCA_014845975.1 bacterium
TCTGTTTCTTCTATATTTTCTTCTATATTTTCTTCTATATTAACCAATCTATAAATAAAGTTTTTAAATTCTTTTTTTAAACCATTTGAAATAATATCATCATATAAAATTTGAGATGGTTCAAAATGATCTAGCATTAATTGAGAGAGTAATCCTTCTTCCTCAAGTATTGTTGGAAACAACTCTCTACATAGTTTCATCATTTTTTCTCCATACTTTTTCTTTATTATCTTTAAGTCTTGATTCATAGAAATTTCCCTCTCCAATTTATTTATGGTATATAATAACACATTTTTGAATTTTTTCAAGATTATGAACCATTATTAATAATGGTGATACTATGAAAGTAAGATTAGGATACGCTTGTATCAGCAAAACAATTGATGTAACTACATCTAGTACTTATCCTTATACTACATTTTTAAAAGAAAAAAGCTATGATAAATTAAACCATATTATAGAATCCAATTTAAATCACTTAAATCAATTAATAGATTACAACATTAAAAATAATATTCATTTTTTTAGATTATCTTCACAGTTGATTCCACTTGCTACTATCCCAGATATTAAAATCGATTATATTACACCATTCTTACCTATTTATCGTGAAATTGCTTCTAAAATTAAAGAAACATCTATGCGAGTAGATTTTCATCCAAGTGAATATTGTGTTTTAAATAGCACCAAGCAAGAGGTTGTAGAAAACGCTTTTAAAATATTAGAATATCATTACCATTTATTAGATGCTCTTGAGGTAAAAAATAAAATATTAGTACTACATATTGGAAGTAGTGTTCTAGGAAAGAAAAATTCGATGACTCGTTTTATTCATAACTTTTTAAAGTTACCTAAGTATTTACAAGACTGTATTGTTATTGAAAATGACGATAAAACTTATACAGTAGAAGATTGTTTAGAAATTCATCAATCTTTACAAATCCCTATTGTATTAGACTACCATCATTATACTTGCAACCCTTCTAAATTGGAAATCGACCAAGTTTTTTCTACTTGGAAAAAAGAAAATCCAAAAGTACATTTTTCTAGTCCTAAAAGTAAACTAAAAAAAGAATTTAGAAGTCACCACGATTATATCAATAGTGATGATTTTATTTCATTTCTAGAAAAAATAAAAATATATCGCCAAGATATCGACATTATGATTGAAGCAAAAGCAAAAGATGAAGCTTTATTTAAACTAGTCCGAGAATTAAAATATAAAACAGATTATCAATTTATTGATGATACAACCTTTATTGTTTAATACTAAAAAACACGAAAATTCGTGTTTTTATTAACCCCATGGAATATCCTTAGGTGGTATTCTTTTTTCATTTTTTATTTGCTCTATAATTTTTCCACTATTCATTTTAATTACTCGATCTCCTATTAAAGCAATTCCAGGATTATGCGTTACAATAATTAAAGTTGTTCCATATTGCTTATTAACATCTACCAAAGCTTCTAGTACCTTTTTTCCAGTTTTTTCATCAAGAGCTCCTGTAGGTTCATCACAAAACATGACTTTAGGATTTTTTGCTAAAGCTCTTGCTATACTAACCCTTTGTTGTTCCCCACCAGATAATTCACTCATATATTTATTTTTGTGTTTGCGAAGTCCAACTACATCTAATAACTCATTCATATCTATTTTTCTTTTTCCTAATTTAGCGCCTACTAAAATATTTTCTCTGACATTTAAATGTTCTAATAAATTATATGTTTGAAAAATAAATCCTAAATTTTTTTTACGAAACTTTGTCATTTTAAAATCTGAATATTTAGAAATGTCTTTTCCTTCAAATTTAATGTAACTATTTTTTCTAGAATCAATTTTATCTAATCCTGAAATACAATTGAGTAAGGTAGTCTTACCACTTCCACTAGCTCCTAATATAATAATAATTTCTTTTTCCTTAATCGTTAAATCAATATCATTTAATACTTTTCTTTTAATAGAACCTGTTTTGTAAGATTTATAAACATTTTTTAGTTCAATCATAATTCACCTACTCTCTTTTTAAAGCAACCGCTAAAGGAATTTTATTTAATACTTTCTTAGATAAGAAAATGGCAATATAATAGGCAACTACTAATCCTATTAAACCTATAATTGCAAGAAAAGGGCTTAACGAAATAGGAATGGTCATTTCCATATCTCCTGCTAAAACAGCAACAATTTTCTTTAATAATGAAGTCATTGCTGGAATACTCAATAAATAAGAAATAATAATAATTGGCGTATAAATATTTAAAACAATAGAACTTATTTTTTTATTTTGATATCCCATCACTTTCATTAATGAAATCATTTTTTTATTTTCTTCGACTACAATATTCGCAATTACGGCAATAATTACAAAAGCCATAATCGAAGCAAAAAGAATCACAATATAAATACTAGCATTATACTTTTCAATCGATTTTTCAATATTATTTTTCATATCTTTTAAACTAATTACAGTAGCTATTTTTTCAACATCCTTAGAATCTAAATTTTCTAAATTTGAATATTGATTATTTTTCGATAAAATTGAAGTATAACAAGGAGTTTGATAGCCTATTTTTTTACTGAAGGAAGCACGATCTACATAACCTGATAAATTCATAAATTCTTCTGATATTCCTACGACTTGATAAGAAATTGAATTATTACCAAATTCTAAGACAATGGTATCTCCAATATCTACTCCATATAATTCTTTCATGTTTTGATTAATAATTATAGAGTTTTCACTTTCTAGTAAAGAAATCATATTATTGTTACTACTATCTAATATTTTTATATAATGACTATTTAAATCAACACCAGTAATATTTAAAGTAATATCCTTTTTTATAGATTTTAAATTTTGATTTTTATCTCTTACTTCTTTTATTTTTAAAGAACTATTTAAAATATAGTCATCCTGCTCATTAATCTTTTCTGTCTGGACAGCATTCATATAAACAATATAATCATAATCAAATCCTTCAAATGATTGATCTACAACATGATTCATTAAATTCATTCCAATTAATGTCAAAACAATTAACATTCCAGTAAAGAATGAAGTAATTCCTACAATGAGTAACTTAGGAATTGAACGGAGTGCTAAACTATACTTAAAACGATATTGAAAAGGTAATCTATGAGTTAATTTTTTTACAATTTTAGAAAGAAAATTAACTTTCAAATTACTTCCTTCTTTTAATAATTGAAGTGGTTTTTTCAAAAGCATGAATAAAGCAATCAAATAACTTAAACAAGAAAGTAAAATCATTGGTAAAAAAATGGCATTTTGAATATAACTAAATTTTATTTTCAAAGTTCCAATTGGTACTAAAAAATAGCTTAAATACAATTTTGTAAGTGGTGTGCTAAAAATAAATCCTATACCAAGTCCTAAAATTCCCCCAATGAAAGATCCTAAAATAGGATACACTAAATAGCTAATTGCGATACTAAAAGGACTATAACCTAGTGACTTTAAAACACCAATTTGTAATCTCTCATCCTCTATTCTTTTTTTTGTAATGATTGCGATTACAAATACAGAAATACCAAGTAATAAATATAAAAAGTATTCTGCAAATAAATGATTGGTTTTAAATTCTAACTGAAGAGAAGCAATTCTACCCATTCTTGTAGAAGAAAAAATCCCTGCAGTGATAGAATCATTAGAAAGTATTTTAGCAACATTATCAGATTCATTCCAATGTTCTTTATTTAATAATTTTTCAAAATCAAAAGTTCTTTTAATATTTCCATGATAGAAAATGGAGAATGTCTTTTCTTCTATTCCAGTGATAGAATTATAATCTTCTAAGGTTGTATAAATAATATTATTTGTCTTTTCATCAAATACCAAAGAAGAATACGATATTAAAGGATAAATATAATCTGGAGCATAAGTAAATCCAACTACCTTATATTTTTGATCATTGATTTCATAGGTATCATTGATTTTAATATGATGAATTTTCGCATAAGTTGGTAACATTGTAATTTCATAAGATTTTGTTGGTAATTTTCCTTCTACTAAATATATTTGATTAATTGTTTTAGAAGAATTATATGGAATTATTTTTGTATAAGTATCTTTTATTTTTAATGTTTTGCTTTTTTCTAATTCATAATCAAAATCGTATTTTTGTTTTAATTCACCTATTTTTTCTGATTGAATGATGGTATCTATTCCATATTTTTGAAATATAGTATCCAGTTGATATAAATAAGCTGGGTTATTATTAAAACTACAAGTATTTTCTAAATAACAAGTATAAAGTTCCATAATTTGTTTTTCTTCTTCTGTTGGATTTTTAATTTCGTTTTTCAATTGATTCCATTTTTCTAAGCTTATATCTTTTTGATAGTTAATTTGATAATTCACACTAATATGTTCTACTTTTTGTTTTTCTAAGTATTGGTAATATTCTTCTTCCATTCGATCTAAAGAAGAAGTCATTGCTGTATATATACCAGTTGACAACATAACTAATAAAATAATACCTAACATTTGTACTTTTTTATGTTTCAAACCTTTTAAAGAATTTAAAAATAATAGCTTCATTAAGCCCACCTCAATTCTTCAGCATCTAACATGGTTTTATTTTCTTGAACTTTTAAAATTTTTCCACTATTCATCGTAATGACAGTATTAGCCATTAATGCGATACTAGGATTATGAGTGACGATAATGATAGTTGTATGATATTTTTGATTTAAGTTTTGTAATAGTTTTAACACTTTTTTTCCTGTTTTTTCATCAAGGGCTCCTGTAGGTTCATCGCAAAATAATACTTTAGGATTTTTTACTAGGCTTCTAGCTATTGCTACTCTTTGCATTTGACCACCTGATAATTGATAAGGATATTTCTGTTTTTGTTCTTTTAAGCCAACAGCCTCTATAATTTCATCAATATCTAAAGGATTTTTGGATAAATGAGCTCCAAGTTCAACATTTTCTTCTACGGTTAAATTAGGAATTAAGTGATAACTTTGAAAAATAAATCCTAGATAATCTCTTCGATAATCCGTTAATTCTTCTTCATTCAATTGATTCAATTTGATATTTTGAAAAAGAATGGTCCCATTTGTAGGTTTATCAATTCCTGATAAAATATTTAATAATGTTGATTTTCCACTACCACTTGGTCCTAATATGACTACCATTTCTTTTTCTTGAATTGTTAAGTTAATATGATTTAATGCATGATTTTCTAGTGATTTTCCATATATTTTATCGATATTTTTTAGTTCATATAGATTCATAAAAACCTCCTTTTAAGTTTATTTATTTTTTACCAATTTCATGTCAATCAAATTCATTGTAGCAAAAAATTTAAAAAAAACAAATCACACTTTTTTAATTTTGAAGAATATTTTTTTTCAAATTTTCTTATTTCTATTTCAAATTTTTAAATTCGGATAAAAAAAATAGGATTTTGTCCTATTTTAATAAGATTTTGCAAAATTAACAATAAGTTTTGCCTTTTTACCACAACAGATACAAGTTTCATTTTCTTCTACTTCTTGTTCTGTAATACAACGGCTTGTTGCAGCTGTTTTTTCTTTAATTTGAAGTTCACATTCTGTCTCTCCACACCAAGGTGCTTGAACAAATCCTTTCTTTTCTTCTAGGACTTTTTCAAATTCTTCAAATGTATGAATTCTTGTAATATGATTTTTTAAATAATTTACTGCCTTTTCATACATTTCATTATGAATAATATTCAATAATCCTTCTATATTTTTAGCAAAATTTCCATCAATTTCCATTTCTATTTTTTGATTATCATTTCTCTTTACAACAACACATTTATTTTTTTCAATATCTTTTGGACCTAATTCTATACGGATTGGAATTCCTCTCATTTCTGCTTCGCTAAATTTAAATCCTGGAGATTTTTGTGACTCATCAATATCTACACGAATTTGTTTGTTTATTAGTTCTTCTTTTAATTTTTGTGCAGTTTCGATGACTCCTGGTTCTGTATCACGAATTGGAATAATTCGTACTTGAATAGGTGCGACTCTAGGAGGTAATACTAATCCATTATCATCACCATGAACCATAATTGTAGCACCAATTAATCTAGTAGAAGCCCCCCAAGATGTTTGATAAACATATTCTAATTTATTATCTTGGTTTAAAAATTTCATATCGAAAGCTTTCGCAAATCCTTGGCCAAAGTAATGACTTGTTCCAGATTGTAAAGCTTTTCCATCATGCATTAATGTTTCAATGGTATAAGTAGCTTCGGCTCCAGCAAATTTTTCTTTTTCTGTTTTTAATCCTGTTACCATTGGAATTGCTAGTAAATTAGCTGCCATATTCTTATAAAGATTTAACATTCTTAAAGTTTCTTCTATGGCTTCTTCTTTAGTTGCATGAACAGTATGTCCTTCTTGCCATAAAAATTCAGATCCTCTTAGAAAAGGTCTTGTTGTTTTTTCCCATCGAACAACACTACACCACTGATTATATAGTTTTGGCAAATCACGATAAGATTTAACTATTTTAGAATAATGTTCACAAAATAATGTTTCACTTGTTGGTCGTATTACACAAGGTTCATCAAGTTCTTCTAGACCACCTTTTGTAACAACTGCACACTCTGGAGCAAACCCTTCTACATGATCTTTTTCTTTATTCAATAAGTTTTGAGGTATCAACATGGGCATATAGACGTTTTGATGTCCTGTTTCTTTGAATTTTTTATCTAAATAATTTTGAATATTTTCCCAGATAGCATATCCGTAAGGACGATAAATAATAAATCCTTTTACACTGGAATAATCCATTAATTCTGCTTTTAAGCAAACATCCGTATACCACTTAGCAAAGTCGACATCTCTCGCTGTAATTGCCTCATTTTTCATAAAAATACCTCTTTTCTAAACAAGAGTATTATATCATTTCTACTAAATGATGTAAACAATTAATATTTGAAAATAAGATTTAACACTTTAGCTTAATTTAGAAATTGTTCCAAATAATGTTGGACTTCCAATTGCACCAATAACGATAAAATCAATTTTATAATTGTAATCTAAATAGCCAGTAAAAGCATCTCCAATAGAAGCTGTTATACTATTAGCATTAATATATAAATTGGTATTTTTACTATTATTCAAATAAGTACCAAAAAATACTGTTGAACTTCCATTTTTATAGATAGTCAAAGTTGCATTACTAGAATTTACAAATTGCCAATTAATTTGATAAGTTGTATTTTCAACAGTAATTTCTCCTATATAATTTTTAGTTGAATCACAAGAAAAAAATAGTTTTTTAGAAGTTTGTATAGCATTAATATTAGTTGCCATTGTTTCATAAGTATCATCCGATGTTGTGGATACTCCCTTATTTGTAATGGCTGCCGCTACTAATTCTTTTCCTGTTACTGCTTCATTATATAATTCATCTAATGCATTATTTACTGTTTTATTTTGATAGGTTACATTTTTGGATGATATCGTAGTTGCTGCAATTACCACTCCTAAAGTAAATACGATTCCTCCAATTATGATTCCTATTATTATATTTTTCATAGCTTCATTCCTTCCTATACAACAAAAAGAGAGGTTTGTACCCCCCCCGTTTGCTTTCGGCAAAGGGAGTTTATAATATTTTTAGACAACTTTTATAGAGGGTGTCATTACAAATTCCTGTTTGCTTTATA
>RKAN01000063.1 GCA_014845975.1 bacterium
ACTACTTTACTTTTGTCTATTGTTTCATAATAGTTTTCCACTATATAATTATAATTATCAATAATCTCTTTCAAATTTGCATCATTTGATGACAAGTTGATATTTTTATTATTTAACAAATATCCAACAAGTAAACTAATCATAGCTGTCAATATAATAAGAAATAAAACTTCTGTAGTTTTAAAACTATTATGATTAAATTTTTCTATTTTTTGTTTCACAATTTTACTGGCATTATTCTCTTTTTGCATATCATCGCATCCTCTTTATTCTTTTACTAAAGTTTTTAAAAATGTACTAATATCACTACCTTGATAATGTTCTGTAATCACTCCATTTTCAATTTTCAACAATGTTGTTTCACTAAAAACTGGATACTTTGCTGTTAAATCAGTAGCCTCAGAAATATAATTCTTATTAAAAGCACTATCTAAATCAACCTCATATACTTTTAGTGCATTTTCTTGTTTGGCATATGTCGACAAATTTGATTGATAACTAGATATATTCTCATCTTTTGAAAAACTAGCAAGTACATAATAAGAATCTCTATTTTGTTTGTAAATTTCACTTACCAATATAGTATCATAATCAATAACTGCATCACTTTTAGTTTCTTCATTATCTTCAATTTTATGTTCTGTAATAAATATTGTTATAAAATAAAAAGTAATCAAAACTGCTAAAATAATAAATATTGATATAATTAAGCTCTTTAAATTGTATTTTTCTTCCATAATATCACCGAAATCATTATAACATAAAATCAAAAAATAGAGTATAGTTATGCTCTATTTTCCAACTGGAATTGTATTCATAGAATTTACCATTTGTAATAATTCTTCTTTTTCTAAGGTATTTGAAACTGCATAATATTCTATTCCATCACTAATCCAACTTGCAGATTGATCACTGATATTTCCAATACTATCATTAATAAATTCTAGATCACCATAAACTGGTACTATTACTGTATCTTCACTGGCATTCACTTTTTCTTCAATTAAGGTAAATGGACTATCTCCAGTAAACGTCAAGATTACTCTATCACCTTCATCTGTAGCAATTGTCTCTTGTGATTCTAAATAGGTATTATCTGGTAAATATAATGGATAAACAATATCATCAATTTCTAGGCTTGTTTTTTTAGTTTCCGTTTTTTGTTCTGTTAATTTCATATTTTGAGATAAATCAAAATAATTTTTATCAAACTTTTTATTAAGATCTGTTTGAGTATAATTCATACGAATTTTTACAATGCCATTTCTATTTAAAACTTCTACCTTTGTAATATTAGCTTTTTTATCTAAATAAATTTTTTGACTAACTAATTCTTTATTATTTGAATAATTTACTGAAGTTTGTATAATATAACCATCATTTTTAGTTTCTACTGTCTTTTTGCTGTCATTTTTAATATCTTCTAAGATTGTTTGATACAAATAACTTTGAGAATTGTTATAAGGCCATTCACTTTGGAACTTAAAGCTTTTATTTAAAGATGGAGTTAATACGAATACACCTTCTGCATTTTTTAAAATAATTTGTTCATGGTCATTTGTTTTATTTTTTAAACTTACTCGATATTTTTCATCTTTTTGATAATCCACATTAATATCATATTGATAAGTTGTTTCATTATTTGTAACTTCTAATGTACCAGTAATATGATATCCATTTATTTTAGATATTTTCTTTGTTAAAGAAGACACAATATCCTGATTTTGAGTATTACAGCCAGTAAAAATAAATAGTCCAAAAATAAGCAATCCACATAATATTTTTTTCTTCATTCTTTCACCTCATATTTAATTTCATTTAATTATACGGAACTTATTTTATTTTTATGAATATTTTTCTAGTTTCTGGAAAAGATATTAAATAAGAAAGGAGTATATATGGAAACAATTCAAAAAATTGCTTTAATATTTACTATTATAGGTGCGATTGTATGGTTGTTAGTAGGATTGTTTGATTTTAATCTTGTTGATTACCTTTTCGTAGAACTATTAAATGTAGGATTTTTAGCAAGAATTATTTATGTAATTGTAGGAATCTGTGGACTAGTCAATATTGGACTTTTATTTAATCATATTGAAAACAAATAAAAACGAGAATAACTCGTTTTATTTTTTTACTATTTTAATTTTTACTTTTTTAGTCATAGGAGTATATTGAACTTTTGCATCAGAGCCCTCTACTTTAACTTCAACCTCGTATGTACCTTCCTCATATCCATCTAAATCAATATAAGGAATAATATCGTCTGCTGTAATAGAATTAATATTGGATTGAACTCCTTTTAAGTTAACAGTAACTTCTGTAGAAGATTCATCATTTACAATAACCTTGTAACGATCAGGAAGGTTTCGAATATTAATTTTAACCCCTTCAATTTTTTTATTGGATACATTTCCAATTCCTACTGTAACCGTTAAACTATTTACAGAAAGAGATTTTACCCCAACAGGTTTTTCAATTTCTAATTTATAAGTTTTTCCTTCTTTTAATCCATTTACATCAATATTAACTGGAATACTCTTTAGATTATTTAATGTTTCTGAGTCACCATATACAGTAACTTTTGTTTCATTTGCAGTCATTGAGCTAATTGCATACCCACTAGCCACATCTCCAACTGGTACTAATTTAATTGGAAGTTCTTTACTTGGTGAAGCGATATTAACTTTAACATCAATAGTTTCCGGAACAATTTCGACATCAACTACTTCGCCATCTTTATTATACGCTTTTAATGGAACATCTTTTATAGTATAAGAGCCTGCTTCTTTTGCTGAAATATTATTTAAATCTACCAAAGCTTTTACTTCTACCACTTCTTTTAATTGATGTTCTGCTCCTTTGATTACTATTTTGTCAGTATCATAATCAACATTTTCTACAACTAATTTAGAATCTAAACTATCTTTATTTAATAAATCTACAGACATTGTCCTTGTTTCTGAAACTTTTTCATATATAATGACAGTTGCAACAGATGGATTAACCATATATTCAATTGATCCGTTATTTTGATTGTATTCAATATTTACTCTATGAGTACCTGGTTTTAAGCCACTTAAATCAATTGTTACATAATGAGAAGTAGATTGTTTTGCGATATATAAATCTGTTTTACTTCCTATTAAAGTAATATCCACAGTTTCTGGTAATCCCTCTACAACATATTTTTCTTCATTATAAATAACTTTTACTTCCTGATTTTTTAAAACTTCTGCAGTGTTATCTGTAAAAAGCAATATTTTTTGATCAATTACAATAAAAATAATCACTGCTAGGAATAAGGAAATAAATAATAGAGTATTACTTTTTGTTAACCATTTTTCTAATCTTTTACCAGAACGATCAAAATTAGATGTAATCATCAAAATTAGTTTTGTAATAGGAGTAATAATTTTACGATCAATAAAACTAGTAAAAGATTTTAAAAGTTTACTCATCACCTTTTTCACTATTATCTTCCTCCTCATCATACTCTAATAGCATAGATTGTTTTGGTCTTAATTCTTCTAGAAGAATCATTTTTACTTCATCTAAAGTCAAGTTATAATTCAACTCTCCATTCATTGCAATAGAAAGTCTTCCTGTTTCTTCAGATACTACTAAAGCAATGCAATCACCAGTCTCAGATATTCCTAAAGCAGCGCGATGTCTTGTACCTAGTCGTTTGCTGATTTTTAAATTATCACTTGTAGGAAATACAGCTCCTGCTGATGTTATTTTATCTCCCTGAATAATAACACCTCCATCATGAAGTGGATTATTTGGGAAGAAAATAGAAATTAATAAATCACTAGATATATCAGCATAGATTTTTTTAGATTTCTGAATATATTCTGTTAAACTATTGTCCCTTTCAATAACCATTAAGGCACCAATACGTTCTTTTTTTAATGTTTCCATTGCATTTACTATTTCATAAACAACTTTTTCTCTTTCATCTACAGTAAGAAGTTTATGGCGTCCTAATAATTGACTACGTCCCAAATGTTCCAAAACATTACGAATTTCAGGTTGGAAAATGACTATTAAAGCCAAAGGTCCCCATGTAATCACATAATCTAATAAATAACCAATTGTTACTAAATCAAACCAATCACTCAAAAGTTTAAGTGCTACTAAAATTAAAATTCCTTTAAAAATTAAAACCATTTTTACATTTTTTCTTAGATTTTTTAAAATATAATAAAGTACCAACCAAACAAGTAGTACATCCATTAATTTTGTAAAAAGACTAGCAATACTATCAAAAGTCATTTTACCCCTCCTATCATCTTTTAAAATTATATCATAAGATTATTATTTTTTGAAGAAATTTCACATTTTTATTTCGTTAAAAAAAATGGATATTATCCATTTTTAAAATTTCCAAACGTCTTCATCGTCTTCTACATCCGCTATTTCTTGATTTAATTTATCAATGCTAGGTAATGCAAAATCATCTGTTGACACTTCTTCAGTTGAAACAGGTTTCTCAGTTACATTCATTTCTTCTGTTGAAACAGGTTCTTCTGATATATGATCTTCTACTACATCAGTTTTCATCTCATCACTCGATGGAACATTTGAATCATCAATATTAGTATTCTCGTTACTAATTGAACTTTCTAAAGAACTATCCATAGTTTCATTTTGAGTTGATTCATTTTCAGTTATTTCATCAGAAACAGGGTTCTGTACAGTTTCTTGTTTTGGAAAATCTGAAGGCATTTCAAAATTCATTTCATTTGATTCCAAATGATTATCATTTAAAGGAGCAACTGGTTCAAATGAATCAAAACTAACATCGTTAGAATTATCTAAAGTAGATTCCGTTTTTTCTTCTGGAGTAACATCATTTGTCATAAATGAATCCATATTTTCTTCATTATTTTCAACAGGTTCTTCTTTAACTACTTTTTTCTTCTTTTCTTTTGGAGTCTTTTCTTTCTTTTCTCCAAAATTTGTTTTATCCGCTATATATCCTACAATGGTCATAATAACAATGACTGCAATTACAATGATTAACACATAGTTTTCAGATAAGAATGTATAATCCATAGTTTCCCTCCTATTCTCTACAATATATCATATCATTATTTATTTTTTTTGACAACTTTTTTTATTCTGATAAATAATTTTCTCCTTTAAAAGGTTCTGTAAATAACAAATTTGGATAATTTTGTTGACGAAGTACTTCATAAACCATGATTGCTACAGAATTAGATAAATTTAAAGCTCTAATATTATCATTCATTGGAATTCTCATACAATGCTCCAAATCATGTTTCAATATTTCTTTTGGAATCCCTGTACTTTCTTTTCCAAAAACCAAATATATATTTTCATCCCTATTGCTATAATCAAAACTAGTATGTGGCTTTTTTCCATATCTTGTTAAATAATAAAATGTTCCTTTATTTTCATTTAAAAATGTTTCATAATCTGGATAAACTTTGTAATCACATTTATCAATATAATTAACACCACTTCGTTTAATACTTTTTTCATCCAATTTAAAACCAAGTGGTTCAATCAAATGCAATTTCACACCGGTTCCAGCACAAGTTCTCATAATATTTCCAGTATTACCAGGTATTTCTGGCTCATATAATACAACATGAATCATTCTACACCATAAAAATTATCCATAATATATTTCTTTAAGTTCTTTGCATCATTATCAACTTGATATATTTGAACAATTTTCCCATTTTTTAAAATAAGAAGACAATTTTCTGTAATATCTGTTTGAAGTACTTGTGGATCCATGTATTGTTTTAAATTTTCTGTTTCATTTTTATAATCAGAAATATCTAAAACAACAATGTCTTTCGTAAAATTGTTTTTTGTAATAATTTTTTTTACTTTTTTTTGTAAATCACTAGATTCTGTATTTTTTCATCTACTGTATATATCATAATATCATGATTTTCAATAATAAAATTATTGAATTCTTCTAATTTTATTTCAGATAAAAAAGACGACATTACATTTTCATTTTTATAATCAAGCCAATTTTTACAATAATTAGCAATTGAAAAAGTAAGAATAATCGTAAAAACTGAAATCAAAAAAGTAGTTATATAATTTCTAGTAGATATTTCCTTTTTCTTCATACCGTCACCTCATTATAATTTTAACATATTCAATTTTTATTATCAATGAAAAAGCGAAATAGTTGTCTACTTCGCTAATTTATCACTCTAATTCATCAATAGAAACAATTGGCAATGTTACATTTTCTTCAATACATAGTTTTGCGAATTTTTCTCTGAATGCTGTTAATTCTTTTACAATGCTATCTGGATAAATTCGTTTACTTGTTTTAATAGCATTATATACATCAAGCACATTGACTTCTTTTCTATTTTGAAATAATGCCTCTGAAAAAGCAGCAGTAAGAACGGAAAAAGCGACGTCTGGGTACATAGCTGATAGCCCATATACTCTTTTAAATTCTGATGTTGCACTAACAATTGATTCCAATAATAATCCTGTTACATAATCATTGTATTTAAATTTACAACCTGTTTGTTTTTCTATTTTCGGTAAAGATCCTTTTAAAATTTGAACAGTTACTTCTTCACTAGGTTCTTCCACATCAATTCTTTCAAATCTTCTTAAAAAAGCTCGATCACGAATTACATAAGTATCATACTCATTTGTTGTAGTTGCACCAATTGCTTTAATATCACCACGATCTAATCCTGGTTTTAAAATATTTGCAAGATCCATTGGACTGTCACTCCTACCACCAATTAAAGTATGAATTTCATCAATAAATAATATTGTTTTAGTCGTTTGCTTTAATTCTTCTACTAATAATTGAATAATTAAATCTTCTTTCCCATTTTTTTCTATTTTCCCAATCAATGAAACTGAGTTTACCTTGATAATACGATATCCTTTTAATGCATCTGGAACCTCATTTTTTTGAATTAAATAAGCAAGTCCTTCTACTATTGCAGTTTTACCAATTCCCGGTTTACCAATTAATAAAGCAGATTTTTCTGGAGTCAATAGAACCATGATTAACTTTTTTAATTCACTTTCCCTAGCTATTGCTGGATTTGTAACATAAGTTTTTGCTGTTAAATCTTCTCCATATTGTTTTAAAACACTAAACTCATTTTCTTCCAAATCTAGTATTTCTGTATCTTCCATTATTTTTCCTCCAAATATCCAGACTCTACTAAAAATGAAATGATATCTTCTTCATCCTTGTCTCCAACTACCTTTGATACATATTTTCCATCTTGAATAAATACAGTAGTTGGTGTACCAGAAACAAATGTTTTATTTTTAATTGTAGAATATTCCTTATCTGACAAATCATGCAAGTTTAAAGAAAATATTTCTAAATTATATTGTTTAATAATTTTATTTAATTTTGGTTCAAAGGTTTCACAATGAGAGCAACCAGTTTGCCATAAAAGAAGAATAAAAGTTTCATTATTTGAAATTTTTTGTTCATACTCTTTATAATTAATTTCTTTCGTTTCTTTATACTTAGTTTCTGTTCGATGTTCTTTTGTAACCTGATATTTACTTGAAACACCACATCCTGTCAAATTGAATAAAATCAAACATGACATGATACATAACATTAATTTTTTCATTAACTTTAATGCAAATTCACGTCCTTCTGGAG
>RKAN01000108.1 GCA_014845975.1 bacterium
GTTTCATTAAAATTAACGATAGCATCACTCATCGGAAAGTAAATTCTATAGAAAGAGTAGTCTGGTGCAACGAAAATACCTTTCTGCTCTTCTATTTCTATAATATCTTCTTGCCTTACTACCAACTTCTAAAAAAATAAGGACTAGAAAAACTATTAAAGTCTTTACTGGCCCCTTTATATTTTCATTATATCATGTACAATACTTATATGAAACGCAATTCTACATAATTTACATATTTTTACCATTCGATAAATCTACTCCAATATTCATTTGTAGAATTAGAAACACAATTGAAATATTTTTCTAACTGGTTACTAATTACTTTAGCCTTTTCATTAATTGGATTTCCCAGACTATAATAATCTTTTTTTAAAGAGCGAGACATCATATCAGAAAATAATACAGCTCTATCTTCTTTATAATTTGATTTACTATAGGCTGACAAAAAATAGGCAGGATTAGAATAATAATATACATATTCATTTGTTTGATTACCGTATACAAATCCACTCGGATTATAATTATTCATACTATTTTCAAGTTCACTGGCTCCAATAATTGTAGCCAAATAGCAATCTATATAGTGCATAATTTCATGATGAAGTGTATTTTCAAACAAATAACCTTCTGTACTAATCAAAATAATCACTTTATTCATATTTCTATTATCTGTTAGTCCTGACATAGAACTATTTATATTCTTCACTAAATAAATTGTTAATGATTTCCATCTATTACTTATTTCATAAAAAAAACTATTTGGATATTTTCCTAAAGCGACATCTATAGTATTTAATATTTTATTAATCTTTTGATCATCATATTGTTTCTCATAACTATTAATATAGTTATCATCTATTTCGTCTTTATAACCAACACTTACCCCATACTTTGCTTTGATATTTTTTCTCAATCTATCATTTTCAGTAACAAAAGGACTTTCACTAGAATTCGTTCCGTTATTTTGATTACTAGTTATATCTTCCTTTTTATTTCCAACATTGCTATTTTCTTCTTTTTTAGGTTTTTCCTCTTTTTGTGAAGTATTTTCTTGACTTTTTCCATTTTCTTCTTTTTTTGAAGTATCACTTTCTATGTTATTTTTTTTCTCCTTAGTACTGGATTTTCCAGTATTCTTTTTTGTCTCCTTAGTACTGGATTTTCCAGTATTCTTTTTTACTTTCTTTTCATTATCACTCTTAGAATTTTCTTGTTTTATATTTTGAACTTTTTCTGGAGTGTCATCTTTAATACCTTCCTCATTAGAAATTTCTTGCTCTTTTTGTTTATCATCTTCATCCAAAACTTTGTTATTATCTTTTAAATTATCTTTTGATTTTTTTTCATCTTGATCTTCACGAATAGGATTGTTTTGAATTCCTAGATTAGAACCATTTTTTACTTTCACAAAACTCAGGTAGCATTTGACACAAATTAATAATAAAACAATCACTATAAGTAGAATAATGAACACTTTTTTCACATTTTTATTCATTGTAATCCCTCATTTCTATATTACAAGTTCATCATTTTAATGACTCAGAACTATCTTCTATATCCTTCGTTATTCCTTTACCTGTATTTGGATGATAATGAGAATAAATAGAATCGAGACTAAATAATAAAATCAAAATCACTATTATAATTATTTTTACCTTTTGATTGATTTTATTAAATAAATCATCTAGTAGCGGAGCAATAATATAGGTAAAAATACAACCACCTAGTCCAAATACTAACAACCCTTCTAAACAGATTCTTCCATCTAAATTTAAAAAGTAACCACTATAATCCCACCACTTCATACCTTTAAAAGTCTCCAAATACCATGCTGTTGAATATTCCACTATTCCACAGATTGAAAAAGATAAAAGAAATAAAAACCATGGTTTCTCTCTAAATTTCTTAAGCAAAATAATAATTAAAATACAGCCCCAACCATAAATTGGTAACCAAGGTCCAAACATTGTACCACGATTTACAAATGTACCAGAATTAAATAGATGAAAAGAGACTTCCCATAACCATCCAATAATAGATCCGGTAAAGAAAAACAAAATAAGATGCGATAAAGTATAGTCATGATGATAATTTATATTTAACCACTTACGTCTTTTTACTTCCAGAATAAAATATTTTTGACTTGGATATGTTTTTAAGTTGGAATGTCCATCTAAATAAAGATCTTTTAAATAGGATTTATTATTTTTAACGTTTTGATTTCTAAGTTCCATATAAAATTCTGCATATATAGATTCTTTATAAGGATTAAAATAAAAAATATTGGATAATCCTAAAGTCAATCCACCTAAAATATACCATACAATTAAACTAATATCTAATTTGAATAACTCAAATTTATGACCTTTCATCATTTCCTTAGAAAGTTTAAAACAATCTTTTGAAGCCATTTCTGGATTTTCTGCTAATAAATATGGAATCATACTGTATTCATAATGCTTTATAAATCCGCCAATAATTGTAAAATCCCAAAGGAAAGAAAAAATGGCTTTTTTTAACATGATAATAGCAACATTTTTAGTTTGTTTTACACGATAAACAAATAAAATTTTATCCACTGAAGTTTCATCGTATTTGCGTTGTTCTAAAAAGTATCGATTTTTTCCAATTACTAAAATATTTTGAACAAAAAGATAAAATAATATATGAATTATAATACCAATTAGAATTGTAATTAAAATGGGAACAGAATTATTGAATAAAAACTGATTAAAAGCATTTAATACACCTATTACAATGGATCCGGTTCCTGTGATTTGATTAAAGAAGACGGAAAGTACACCTCTTGTTGGCTTATAACTAGAGATATTTTCTACTACATTTGAAATTTTCGTTTTATGTATTAAAGTTTCAACAACATTAAAATTATTCGTTCCTTTAAAATCATTTGTAATATTTACTACTTGTTCACTTTCTTTGATATTATCAATTGTATTATATTTATACCCACCACTTAGAACAGTAGTTACTATAAAACAAACAATAATACTTCTCCATAGATGGCCCTTTAAATTTTTTAATGCTCTTTTTTTTAGTTCTATTAATTTCATATATCATACACCTATTATTCATTATAACATAAAAGACTCTCCAATTAGAGAATCTTTTTCATTTAATTATTCACATGATGTCTAGTAGGATACGTATCTTGCGTAATTGCTTTAAATATATAGCCGTGACTTTTTCCATACTGAATAATATCACGAATCGCATTTAATGTCTTATAATTACTTTCAAAATCATGCAATAATACTACATTATTTTTATATACTAAGTTATTTACTACATTGTTATATACTTGAGATGCCGTTCTCGCTCCTCCTGCGTCTTCACTAGATACATTCCAATCAAAATAAATAAATCCTCTATTTAATACTTCTTTTGTTAAAATACTCATAATTCCTGGAGAATATTTACGACTTACAGTATTAGAGCTTCCTCCTGGAAATCGAATAATATTTGGTTTTATTCCAATAATACCAGAAACTTTGTTTTGAATAGATGTTAAATCATTGAAATAATTATCCACAGAACTATATACATAGCTATACTCATGAGTATCACTATGAAGTGCTACAGTATGACCTTCGTCATATTCTTGTTTGATTAAATAATTTAGTGAGTCACTATGATTAATGACAAAGAATGTTGCTTTCACATTTTCTTCTTTTAATATTTGAAGTAAACTAGGTGTAATTGTACTGCTTGGTCCATCATCAAATGTTAAATAAATGACTTTGCCTACTCCATTTAAATTAGGAGAATTATACGGATTTACAACGGTTACTGTTCTTGTAATTGTTGTTTTATTTTCTGAATCATCTGTAGCAGTATAGGAAACTGTATATTGCCCTGCTACATTAGTATTGACATTACTTTCAATGGCTACCTTATTTTGAATATCTTGATCACAATTATCTGTTACTGTTACCCCTAATTCATTATAGGCATCTCCCACATTTAAAACGATTGACTCTTCTCCATTTAAAACTAATTTTGGTGCTTCTATGTCACCTTTAATAATTTTTCTAGTTACTTTTTGACTATTTCCAGAAGAATCTTTTACACTGTAAAGGATACTATCATTCTGTTTTGTTATTATTACATTTGAGGTGATGTCTCCATCATAATTATCTATTGCCTGAAATCCCTCTTCTATGTAATCCTTTGATGGACAAGCATAACTATTACCAGATAATGTAATTACAGGCTTTTCTTGATCAACAACATCAATTGTTCGAGTTGCCTTTGTTTTTAATTTACCATTTTTTAATGTATAAGTTATTTTATAAGTACCCACTTTTTTATTGTTGAGATTACTTTCAACTTTTACTTGATTTTTTTTATCTTGTAACAGGAAAGTTGCTTGATATCCAGGTTCTTTATATTTTTCTTCCAGTTTTATTGTGATATGATTTTTTCCTTTTAAAGAAATATTTGGCATTAATAATATAAAAAGGACACTAATCACATAAATTGATAAAATAACGATTAAACTCACTTTTGCATTTTTATTCATAACAATAACTCCAACCTTAATTCCACATTACTATTTTATACATTTCAGCATATTATATTCAATTTGTTCTTATTCTAACATAAAACTAATAAATCTTCAATATATAATAAAAACAAGCATTAGCTTGCCTTTATTTTATTTATATAATTATTAATGCTTACATACCATGTTGGGTTTGCTGCATATTTGGAATTGATTGTTTCAGCAGTAGTCAATCCTACTGAATAATAATTACGATACAAATTACTCATAAAGCTTGAAATTCCTTCTTCTAATGAAGAAAACTGTTGATAAGCACCACCCCAGCATCCTGGAGCACCTTTTTGTCCACCAACATTATAACATTGATTTACAAGTTCACTACAATTCCATGAACATCCTGTTTCATGTAATACAATTGCAACGGCTAAATAAGGATCTATGCCATATTCTATTGCATAGTTTGCGAATATTTCACCAGTTCCTGATAAGGTTGAATTCAAATTACGATTTAATTTGTTCACTAATTCTTCTTTGGTTAGACCATCAAAAACAACAACAGGTTCTACTTCTTGTTCTTCTATGTTTTCATCAACTTCATTAGTAGAATTTTCTACTTCTTGTTGTGGAGCAACTTCTACTTCTTCTTGTACAATTTCTTCCTGTACATCCTCTTCTTTTGTTTCCACTTTTGTTTCTAATTTTGTTGTATCTTTTAGAAGAATGTTATTTGATAGTAAAACTTCATTTCCATTTTTACTGGTCTCTATTTCTGAATTTGTATTATTTTTTATTGAAACAATCAGTCCTATTATAAATGTTGAGATTACTGTAATTACTGCAATAATCTTCAGCTCTGTTTTCAATTTTTCACCTCTTTGATTTTTTTGACGAAAACAATATAGATGTTACCACAGTATGCATTTGATGTCAAATTTACATTATTATTATGAACTTAAAAAGAGGTTTTATTCTTATTAATGAGTAGAAAACATATTCGTAAATTCGGATGGAATTTTACTTTCTAAATGAATGATTTGATGGGTAATTGGGTGTTCAAATTCTAGAGTATTAGCATGTAATCCAAGTCTCCTTAAAGGATTCGTTTTTGCTTCATATTTTTTATCTCCAATAATAGGATGTCCCATTTCTTTCATGTGAACACGAATTTGGTTCTTTTTTCCAGTTTTTATTTCTATTTCTAGTAAGCTATATGCCTTACTCGTTTTTAATCTTTTATATTTTGTAATGGCTAATGTTCCTTTTTTGGAAGAAGTAGAATGTACCATTAGATTTTTTTCTTCTGTTAAATAAGATTGGATGGTATCTTCTCTTTTTTCTACTACCCCCTCCACTACAGCAATATACTTTCTCAAAACATGATTCCAATTGTTTTGAAGTTGTTCTTTTATTTTTTGTGTTTTTGCGAATAATAATAATCCACTCGTATCTTTATCCAAACGATGAACAATAAATACTTTGTTATTTTTATTTTTTGTTCTTTCATACATGATCACTTGATGAAACATTGTTTTTTCTTTTTCATTTTGAGTTGCTATAGTAAGTAAATTAGCAGGTTTATCCACTACAATAATAAATTTATCTTCATATATAATTTTTATTTTCTTTTTCATAAGTCACCTATTTTATTATAACAAATACAAAGAAAAAAAGCCACATTGGGCTTATTTTATTTCGATATATTTTTTATCTTCGACTTGTTCTTTTTTAGGTACTGTAACTTTTAAAATACCGTTTTTAAATTCAGCATTGATTTCGTCTGTATTGAAATCTCCTAAATAGAAAGATCTTTCAAATTTTCCATATGTTCTTTCACGACGTAGATAATTTTTTTCTTCATCATTTTCTTCTGCTTCTTTTTCAGCGGTTACTGTGATATAACCATCTTTTGCTTCGATTTTTATATCTTTTTTATCGAAACCTGGAATGTCCATCTCGATATGATAATCGCCACCTTTTTCATAAATATCACACTTCATTTTACCAGCATCTTTTGTTGGAACAAAGTCATCAAAAAAGTCATCTAAATAAAATTTTCTTGGGATTAAATTCATATCCACACTTCCTTTCACAATTATCATTATACTCTTTTTTTAGCACTTGTCAAGTTTGAGTGCTAATATATTATTAATTTATGTAAAATTTTTTTAAATTATACATTTTTGTTAAAAAGTTATATAATTTTTATGGTGGTATCAATGGAACAAATAAGAAAATTGGAGTCAATGATTCATGAATGTCATCATATTGTATTTTTCGGTGGAGCTGGGGTTTCAACAGAAAGTGGAATTCCAGATTTTAGGAGTAAAGATGGTCTATATCATATGAAATATGAATTTCCACCAGAAACAATTTTAAGTCATTCTTTCTTTTTCAATAATACAGATGATTTTTTTAAATTTTACCGAGAAAAAATGAACTCTTTAAATGCAAAACCTAATATTTGTCATGAATTTTTAACAAAGTTAGAAAAGTCGGGAAAATTAGAATCTATTATTACTCAAAATATTGATGGATTACACCAAAAAGCAGGAAGTAAAAAAGTTCTCGAGTTACATGGTAGTATCTATCACAATTATTGTATGAAATGTCATCAAGAATATTCAGCTGATTATGTATTTTGTGAAAGTGGGATTCCTATTTGTAAATGTGGTGGGATTATTAAGCCTAGTGTTGTCCTATATGAAGAGCCTTTAGATTCTAATGTAATAGAAAAAAGTATCTCAGCCATAGAAAAAGCAGATTTATTAATCGTTGCAGGAACTTCTCTAACAGTTTATCCTGCTAATAGTTTTATCCATTATTTTCATGGAAAGTACTTAGTAGTAATTAATAAAGAAAAAATTCAATATACTATAAGAACAGACTTAATGATTCAAAAAAATTTAGGAGATGTTTTTAGCAAAATAAAATTGTAGGTAATCTACAATTTTTTTAATGTACCATCTAAAATTGAATACAAATATATATTTACCTTTTTGTCGGTAATAGTTTGAATATAGTCT
>RKAN01000039.1 GCA_014845975.1 bacterium
CCCCCCCCCGTTTGCTTTCGGCAAACTTGATTTTTTGCCACTTGCAAACTATATTATGATTTATTTTTGACATTTTCATTGTATCAAAAAAGCTTATATTAATCAATAATTTTTTCTGACTTTAATATTACTTTTTAATGGAAATAGAAACCCCATCTCCTAATTCATAAAAAGTTGTTTCAAATTCTAAATTGTTTTGTAAAAATACAATATAATTATTTAATTTTCGAACAAGGCCTCTAACATTTCTACTTTCTATTGGCTCTTTACTATGTACAAGACCGTGAAAATTTAAGTTATCAGAAACGATAACGCCATTCTTATTCAAATAGATTTTATATTTTTCAAAAAACTTAATATACTGAGCTTTTGCAGCATCAATAAATATTAGGTCGTAACTATCTTTTAATTCTACATCCAAAGCATCTTTCAATATCACATGAATTTGTTCTTCTAAATTTGCTTTTTTTATATTTTTAATAGCCTCTTCATAGCGAGATTCATCTCGCTCTATTGTAGTAACATGAATATCACTAGAAACAAGAGCCATTTTAATAGAAGAGTAACCAATTGCTGTTCCAATTTCTAAAATATTTTTAATATGATGATCTTCAATATATTTTGTCAAAAATTCAATTCCATCTTTCATCATAATTGGAATATTGTTTTTAGCTGCATATTCTTCCATTTCTTCTAATACTGATACCATAAGCCCTCCTTTTTTAATTTTGATACGGTGTTTGTATGCTCACTAGCTGTTTTACTAAAATAAGTTTTTTTATTTTTATCTGCTACGAAATAATAATAATTATGTACTTCTGGATAAATAGCTGCCTTAATAGATTCTAATCCTGGATTACAAATTGGACTGATTGGTAATTTTCCTGCCATTTTACTACTTCTGGTATTATAATTATTAAATGCATTGATTTCACTTTGATATAAATCTCTATCACTTAATTCTAATTTTAATCCATAATAGGTTGTTACATCACTACCTAATGACCAGCCACTTTCTAATCGGTTATAAAATACTCCTGCAACTCCTGCTCTATCATCACTATTAGATGCCTCTAACTCTACAATAGAGGCCATAGTCATAATTTCATGGATAGTATATTCACTTTTTAAAATATCATTTTTATATTTTTCTAATTTTTTTTCTGTATTATCTAGTATAGTTTCCATTAAAGATTCAATATCTGCATCTTCATTAAATTCATAAGTATCTGGAAATAGGTATCCTTCTAGTGAATAATAAATTTCAGGATTTTTAATATCCTCTGTTAAAAACCAATATTTTTTTATTAAGCTATCTAAATAAGTCGTATCACTAATTTTTTGATAAATTGTATTTTCATCTATATTCATATTACTTGTAATTAAAGAAACTATTTTTCTAAAGTGAATTCCTTCTTTAAATGTAATAGACACAGTCTTATGCTTTGTACTACTTTCAAGAGTATGAATAATTGTTTTTAAATTCATATTTTTCTTTAACTCATAGTTTCCTGCTTGAAGTGATTTCGGATGACTCAATTTAACATATAATTTATAAAATAATTCTGAACGAATCAGATTTTCTTGTTTTAACTGAGCAGATAAAGAAGTATACGTACTACCTTTTTTCACTTCAAATTCAACAACTGAATTATCATTACTAACTTTTCCTGTTTCAATTTTCCAAACAATTCCAATAATAGAAAGAAAAGCCAAAAGAAATAATAATATTTTGAATTGTTTTTTTAATTTTCTTTTCTTTTTCATTTAAAAAGGCTACTCCTCTGAAGTAGCTCCTTCTTTTTGTAATTCATCTAATATTGCTTGGATTTTAGCCCACTCAGCATCTGTTTCGATTGGCTTTAAAGTAGTATTTTCATCAATTGTTCCATCTTCTTTTGGTTCATAAATAGAAGCATAAACTTTAATGCATCCATCTTCATCTACAGAATTATCTGTGTATACAATATAATTTTTATTTGTTTCATTGGACTCAAATGTAAATAGAACTTCATATTCTACTTCTTGTCCTGCCTCATCAAATAATTTAAATGTAATTTTTTCTTCTTTCATAATTTTATCCTTTCATTTTATCTAAATAGGTTTGAAGTATAATGTTAGCTGCTACACTATCAACTTTTTCTTTTCTCTTTTTTCTAGACATATCAGCCTTTATTAGATAAGAAGTAGCTTCAATTGTAGAAAGTCGTTCATCTTGTAAAGCAACTTCCATATTTAAATAATTTTCTAATTTTTTTTGAAATTCTATTGTTTCTAAGGAACGAAACCCTAAAGAATTGTTCATATTTTTAGGAAGACCTAACACTATTTTTTTTACATCAAATTCTTCTACAATTTGTTTAATTTGTGGAAGTAATAAATCATAATTAGAATCTTCAAAACGAATTGTTTTATAAGATGAAGCGATAGTCAATGTCGTATCACTTAGTGATGTACCAAGTGTCCTAGTTCCTAAATCTAATCCCAGATATCTCATTTTAAAGCATTCCTCAAAAGTGTTTCTATCGTTTTGCTTCTTTCTAATGATAGTATCAAATTACGAGCATTTTTATAACTTGTAATATATCCTGGATCTCCACTGATTAGATATCCAACGATTTGATTACTAGCATTATATCCTCTTTCTACTAATATAGTCTTTACTTCATTTAATGTTTTTAAAATCAATTCATCATTAATGACAGTTGAGTCAAAACTTATTGTTTCTTCCATATACTCACCTACTTTATGAATACATTTTTATTGTAACATGTTTCATCTATTTTAGCAATAAAAAAAGTAAGAATTATTTCTTACTTAAAACATATTGTTTTTCAAAATCTTCTTCTTCAATAAACAGCTCTTTTTCACATTGTTCTCTTTCTTCTAAAGTTGAAAATGAAACTCTATTACCATCTATAATTAAATCAAAATACATTTCAATGCGTTCTGCTCGTTTAATTTTATCTGCAATCATTTTTATTTTGATCGATTCTGATTTAGGACAATTAATGGCATTACTTGAAATTTTGTCAATGTAATATAATTCAAGGACAATATTTCCTTCATGATTGATACATTTCTTTTTTCCATTCAGTTGTACTGCAGCTAAGCCTTCATGGAAATCAGAAGCAAAATCATATTTACATTCAGTAACCTCTTTTCCAGTTTTATCAATATAACCCCATTTGCCATGGTATTTTACTGCTGCTAGTCCTTCACGAAATATAAAATAATTATCATATTTACATTCGATGACTTCTTTTCCGGTTTTATCAATGCAACCATATAATCCACAGCAATTTTTAACTACGGCTAACCCTTCAAAGAACATAAATACTTCAACATATTTACACTCAATAATTTCTTTTCCGGTTTTATCAATATAAGCACATTTACCATTTAATTTAACTGCAGCTAACCCTTCAGAGAATATAGATACTTCATCATATTTACATTCAATAACTTCTTTTCCGGTTTTATCAATATAGCCATATTTACCGTTAAATTTAACTCTTGCTAACCCTTCAGAGAACCCAGATACTTCATCATATTTGCACACAATAATTTCTTTTCCTGTTTTATCAATATAGCCCCATTTACCGTTAAATTTAACTCTTGCTAACCCTTCAAAGAACATAAATACTTTATCATATTTGCACTCAATAACTTCTTTTCCAGTTCTATCAATATAGCCACACTCACCGTTAAATTTAACTCTTGCTAATCCTTCAGAAAACGTAGATACTTTATCATATTTACATTCAATAACTTCTTTTCCGGTTTTATCTATAAAGCCCCATTTGCCATTTAATTCTACTGCAACTAAACCTTCCTCAAAATTATAAACGTAATCATATCTGCATTTAATGACTTCTTTTCCGGTTTTATCTATAAAGCCCCATTTGCCATTTAATTCTACTGCAGCTAAACCTTCACGGAAATCATAAACGTAATCATATTTGCATTTAATAACTTCATATCCATTCTTATCAATAAAACTAAATTTTCCTTCTTTATTTTCCACCAAAGCTAATCCACAATAAAAAGAATGTAAAGTAATATATTGATTAACTTTGATTTGGATTCCTTCTTCTCTTACTATTTGCATATTTAATTTCCTCCATAAACTTATCTGATATTGTACAATTTTAAAATAAAAAAGTCAATAATTATAATATCATAAGACATTTCACGCAGCTACAAAAAGTTCAATATTGGCTCATTAAGATTCACATATTTTTTTAAATATTTTGGCAATTATAAATATTGTAATTAATAAAAAAGTAAGAATTATTTCTTACTTAAAACATATTGTTTTTCAAAATCTTCTTCCTCAATAAACAGTTCTTTTTCAAATTGTTCTCTTTCTTCTAAAGTTGAAAATGAAACTCTATTACCATCTATAATTAAATCATAATATTTTTCAATAGTATCATCTTTTTTTACTTTTTTTAAAGTTGCCTTTAATTCTTCAAGATTAGAAAACGTAAAATGATTAAGTGAAATTTTAATTATGTTTACGTCGTCAAATTTAAAAGCAATCTTTCCCGTTTGATCAATCAAATTCCATATGCCATTTAATTCAACGCTTGCTAGACCTTCTTCGAAGCTATACACTTCATCATATTTGCATTTAATAACTTCTTTTCCTGTTGTGCCAATAAAGCCCCATTTATCATTTAATCGAACTATTGCGAATCCTTCTTTGAAGCTAAGCACTTCATCATATTTGCATTCAACAACTTCTTTTCCTGTTGTGTCAATAAAGCCCCATTTACCATTTAATCGAACTATTGCGAAGCCTTCATGAAACTCTCTAACAAAATCATATTTCCAGCCAGTAATTTCTTTCCCTGTTTGGTCAATAAAGTCCCATTTATCATTTAATCGAACTCCTACCAATCCTTCGTGAAAATCGTCGTATGCAGTATCATACTTGCATTCAATAACCTCTTTTCCTGTTGCGTCAATAAAGCCATATCTTCCATTTAATTGAACTATTGCGAATCCTTCTTGAAAATTATGAATAAAATCGTATTTACACTCAATGACTTCGTTTCCAGATTTGTCAATAAAGCCATATCCTCCATTTAATTGAACTATTGCGAATCCTTCGTGAAAATCGTATGCAGCATCATACTTGCATTCAATAACCTCTTTTCCTGTTGCGTCAATAAAGCCCCATTTATCATTAAATTGAACTATTGCGAAGCCTTCTTGAAACTCACCAACATAATCATAATTCCAGCCAGTAATTTCTTTCCCTGTTTTGTCAATAAAGTCCCCTTTATCATTTAATACAACTCTTGCAAATCCTTCGTGAAAATCATAAACACAATCATATTTACACTCAACAACTTCTTTTCCTGTTGTGTCAATAAAGCCCCATTTATCATTTAATCGAACTATTGCGAAGCCTTCTTGAAAATTACGAATAAAATTGTATTTACACTCAACAACTTCTTTTCCTGTTGTGTCAATAAAGCCCCATTTATCATTAAATTGAACTATTGCGAAGCCTTCTTGAAAATCATGAACAAAATCGTATTTACACTCAACAACTTCTTTTCCAGATTTGTCAATAAAGCCCCAATTGCCATTTTCATCTTCAATTCTAGCTAATCCGTTGCAATAACTATAAGCTCTCTTACATTTTCTAGTTTTTATTTGGATTCCTTCTTCTCTTATTATTTCCATATTTCCTTTTTCCTCTCTGTAAATTGGTTATTATTATACAACTATAAATTTTAAATATCAATATTTTATTTACTAAGTCTTTAATATTGAATCATTATAAAAAGTAAGAATTATTTTTTACTTTTTACATACATTTTTTCAGAGATTTCTTCAATGAATTCTTTTTCATATCGTTCTCTTTCCTCTAAAGTTGAAAATGATACTCGCTTTCCATCTATAATTAGATCAAAATACGTTTCAGTGTGTTCTGCTTGTTTAATTTTATCTGTAATCACTTTTAATTCGTCTAGATTAGAAGTGCTAAAAGTTTCATTTGAAATTTTTTCAATATTTTCAAAATTTTCTACCTGAAAAGCAATATTACCTGTCTGATCGATATAATATCGTACATCTTGTATTCTTACTAGTGCCAATCCTTCTTGAAAATCATTAGCACAATCATATTTACACTCAATAACTTCTTTTCCGGTTTTATCTATAAATCCCCATTTATCATTTAATTTTACTCTTGCTAAACCTTCCACAAAATCATCAACACTGTCATATTTACATTCAATGACTTCGTTTCCTTTTTTATCTATAAAGCCCCATTTACCGTTTTTTACTCTTGCTAAACCTCCATAAAAATCATCAACACTGTCATATTTACATTCAATGACTTCGTTTCCTTTTTTATCTATAAAGCCTTTTTTTAATTTTATGGATACTTCAGTTAATTCTTTCCTAACAATGCTAACATAACTGTATTTACATTCATAGACTTTATTTCCCGTTTTATCTATAAGTCTGCATTTACCGTTTAAATATACTGCAACTAATTCTTCAGAAAAAAGAGAAACAAAATCATATTTACTTTCGATAACTTCATTTCCTGTTTTATCAATATATCCATATTTACCGTTGGAATTTACTTTAGCTAAACCTTCCTCAAAATCATAAACATCAATATAAACGTTTCTACATTTAATGACCTCTTTTCCAGCTTTATCTATAAATCTCCATGTACCATTTAATTTTACTCTTGCTAAACCTTCATAAAAATCATGAGCTCTGTCATATTTACATTCAATGACTTCGTTTCCTTTTTTATCTATAAATCCCCATTTACCATTTAATTTTACTCTTGCTAAACCTTCATAAAATACTGAAGTAAAAGCAGCACCATCATATTTACGTTCGATAACTTCTTTTCCTGTTTTATCAATATATCCACATTTACCTTTTAAATATACTAATGCTAAACCTTCATAAAAATCATAAACACTGTCATATTTACATTCAATGACTTCTTTTCCTGTTTTATCAATAAATCCATATTTAAATTTGAAACTTACTCTTGCTAAACCTTCATGAAAATAATCATCATCAAAAAAGGTATCATGATATTTGCGTTCCGAGACCACTTTTCCTGTTTTATCTATAAAATCCCATGTACCATTTAATTTTACTCTTGCTAAGCCTTCACTAAAATGATAAGCCTTGTCATATTTACATTCAATGACTTCGTTTCCTTTTTTATCTATAAATCCCCATTTGCCATTTAATTCTACTAATGCTAAACCTTCATAAAAATTATAAGTATGATCATAATTTTTATATTGTTTAATTTTGATTTGAATGCCTTCTTCTCTTATTATTTGCATATTTAATTTTCTCCTTTAAGTTAAA
>RKAN01000051.1 GCA_014845975.1 bacterium
TAGATAGTATTTTTTTGAGGTGAAAAGAATGGATTTAACAATTGCAGCATCAGAGCTGGCAAAAGGCACCGACAAAAGTCAGGGTGCATCAATTAATATAAAAAACAATAAAGAAAATAAAAATTACGAGTTATATTCTTCGGAGGAAGTGTATGATATCTATGGAAATCTTATTTTTGAAAAAAATCAAAATATTGCGAATTTAGAAATACCTGATAGTAATCCATATATTACAGTTTTGCCATTTGGAAAATATTGCTTACTTGATACATCAGACCAAGAAAAATATTGTTTTGAAATAAATTATAAGGATCAATATACCCCTCTTGTAGACTATTTTTTAAATATTGATAAAAAAGATGACCAAGTAGACGAAAAAGAAGATAACAAAAAGGATGATCAGGTAGATGAAAAAGAAGATAACAAAAAGGATGATCAAGTAGATGAAAAAGAAGATGATCAGGTAGAAGAAAAAGATAATCAAGAAAATGAAAAGGATGACCAAGATAAAAGCCAAAATATCAAAGAAAATCCAAAAATTGATGATAATAAGATGGAAGAAGTAAGAGACAATACGAAAGAAAGTACAATAGATAAAAACAATACAGATCAAGATATAGAAAAAGTATTACCTAACACTTATAATTATATTGGTTTCATAAAATTATTATTGTTTGTTGTTATCATTTTCGACATTTTAATAATTTATCCTAAAAATAATGAATAAAAAAAGACAAATGCAAGTTTGTCTTTTTAGTTTTATAAAATTTTATCAACAAGTCCATAATTTACAGCTTCATTAGCAGTTAAAAAATAATCTCTTTCTGTATCTTCTGCTACTTTTTTAATATTTTGACCAGTATTTTTAGAAAGTAATTGGTTCATTTTATCTTTTAATTTTAATATTCTTTCAGCAGCAATTTTAATTTCTGTTGCTTGACCTTCAGCACCACCAAGTGGTTGATGAATCATCACTTCACTATTTGGCAAAACATATCTTTTTCCTTTTTTTCCACTGGATAATAAAAATGCAGCCATACTTGCAGCCATACCTACGCAAATAGTAGAAACATCCGATTTGATAAAATTCATTGTATCATAAATTGCCATACCTGAAGTTACAGAACCTCCTGGAGAATTGATATAAATACTAATATCATTATGATTTAAGGAATCTAAATATAATAATTCAGCAATTACAATATTAGAATTTGTGTCATTGATTTCTCCACACAAAATAATAATTCTATCTTTTAATAATCGAGAATAAATATCATAGCTTTTTTCACCATTACTACTTCTTTCAATTACTGTAGGAACTAAATTCATTCTATCATCCTCTCTAAAGTTATAATAGTCTAGTTTATCTGTTCTTATTCAAAAAAATAAATGACAAAATACTACAAAGACGGACTGATTGTCATTAATTCTTCATAAACTTTATTAAATGCGTAATAAAAATGTGACAAAACAATCATTCTTTGGTAAAATGATAAATAGAATAAGAGGGATAAAATGACAAAAACAATAAAAATAAATTATCGTGATATAGAGACAATAGAATTTAATTCTAGTGTTACTTTAAAAGAAATTAGTGAAAAATTCCAAAATAAATACAATTACCCCATTTTAGTTGGAATGGTAGATAATAATGTAACAGAACTAGGAGAAACAATTACTAGAAGTTGTAAAGTTGATTTCTTTGATCGTAGTAGTGGACTTGGAAACGGCATTTATGGAAGAACAACACAGTTTATGTTAATCGTAGCAATTAAAAAAGTATTAGGAGAAGACACAGAAGCAATTATTGATTATTCTATTGATAAAGGATATTACTGTGAAATTCAAAATATGGATATTGATAAGCCAGTATTGAAGAAAATTGAAGCAAAAATGAAAGAGCTTTGTAAACAAGATTATATTATCAACAAAGTGAGTGTTTCTAGATTTGATGCTATCAAATTTTTCAAACAGAAAAAACAAATTGATAAAGTGAAAGTACTTAAATATATCAGCAATTCTTATATCAATTTATATCGTATTGATGATATTTATGATTATTTTTATGGTGAACTTGCTTATTCTACTGGTCAAATAGATGACTTTAAACTAACATATATTAAAGGTAATGGATTTGTATTGAGTTATCCAGATACATATAATCCAGAATGTACTTTAGATTACGTTCATCATCACATGCTATTTGAAGCATTTAAGTCTTACCATGAATGGGGAGATAAAATTGGAATTAAGAATGCAGCTGATTTAAATGAGGTGGTTTCAAATGGTAAATATAATGATTTGATTCGATTAAGTGAGACATATTATAATAATCAATTATCTAAAATAGCTGAAACCATATTTGAAAATAAAAATAATATCAAGTTAGTTTTAATAGCTGGTCCATCTTCTGCAGGGAAAACTACTACTAGCAAAAAACTAGAAACCTATTTAGAAAGTAAAGGAATTACTACACATCAAATATCAATTGATGATTATTTCTTAGATCGTTCTAAAACTCCAGTATTGGAAAATGGTGAATTAGATACAGAATCTTTAAATGCTGTAGATGTTACATTATTCAATAAACATTTAACAAAATTATTTGAAGGAGAAAAAGTAGAATTACCTGAATATAACTTTGTTTTGGGAAAAAGAGAATATCGTGGAAAAACATTACAATTAAAAGAAAATGACGTCATTATTATTGAAGGATTACATGCATTAAATGAAGATTTAACAATTTCAATAGAAAGAAGTCATAAATTCAAAGTTTATATCAATGCTTTAACACAGTTAAATATTGACAATCATAACAGAATTCATACAAGTGACACAAGAAAATTAAGAAGAATTGTAAGAGATAACAAATATAGAAATTATAGTGCAGCCGATACTTTAAATATGTGGAAAAACATTAGAGAAGGGGAAGAAAAATATATTTTCCCTTACCAAGATGATGCAGATGTCATTCTTAATTCTGCCCTTGTGTATGAATTAGGTATATTAAAGACATATGCAGAACCTTTATTATTCTCTGTGACTGAAACAGATCCTATGTATAGTGAAGCATTACGATTAATAAATTTTTTAAGAAATTTCTTACCAATACCTAGTGATTATATTCCACAAGATTCAGTATTAAGAGAATTTATTGGAGGAAGTTGTTTTGAATGAGAACTGTTATTATAGGAACTCCCAATAAACAGTTGATGAAGAAATGTTCAATTAAAGAAGTTATTCAAAATTTATCTGATTCAGCAAAAGAAAATATTGATGAAGTATCAGCTAATACTGAATCATTGATTAGAATTCAAGAATCAATAGAAATTGTAGATGTTAACAACTTTAATAAAAAAGCCTATCCTTTATTGAATCATCAGTGGTGTATAGAAAAATCTATGCCTGATTTGTTGAATTGTCAAGAGAATATAGAAACTAAAAAAATTGTGAATGACAAATATAGGATTAATTTAAAAAAAGAATCAATTCAAACAAAGAAAAAAATAAAAACAAGAACTTAAAAGGAAGAAATATTAATGGTAAAAGTAGCAATTAATGGATTTGGACGTATAGGAAGATTAATTTTTAGAATAATAGAAGAAAATCCAGAATTTGATATTGTAACAATTAATGAATTTGCGTCTCCTAATTTGTTAGCTCATCTATTAGAATACGAAGCTATTCAAATAAATTACAGAAAAGAGAAAATAAATAGTACAAAAGATTTTATTATTGTAGGAGAAAGAAAAATTAGAGTTTTTAATGAAACAGATCTTGAAAATTTACCTTGGAAGGATTTAGATATTGACATAGTACTTGAATGTACCGCAAAAGATAAAGAGATGAACTATCTTCATACTAAAGCAGGTGCTAAGAAAGTAATTTCATTTTTTCCAACATATGAAGGAATAAAAGAACTTATTTATAATGATACTGAAAAAACATCGATAGATAGATTTTCAACATCGAAGTTGGATCATTACTTTAAGGTTCAAAATTTATTGGATATAGAAGAAAGTATAAAACATCAAAAAATTGTGAATGATAAATATAGCTTTAATTTAAAAAAAGAATCAATCCAAACAAAGAAAAAAATAAAAATGAGAACTTATTATGATCAAAGGAGGAAATATAGATGATAAAAGTAGCAATTAATGGATTTGGACGTATAGGAAGATTAGTATTTAGAGTAATGGAAGAAGATCCAAACTTTGAAGTAGTAGCAATTAATGATTTAACTGATGCAGAACAACTAGCTTATCTCTTGAAATACGATACAAGCCATAGAAATTATAGAACAAATGAAATTAGTAGTGAAGAAGATTTTATTATTGTAGGATCTAGAAAAATAAAAATATTTAGTGAAAAAGATCCTGAAAATTTACCTTGGAAAGATTTAGATATTGATATAGTGTTAGAATGCACAGGAGTTTTTACGGATAAAGAAAAAGCTTATGCTCATATTAAAGCAGGTGCTAAAAAAGTAATTATTTCAGCACCAGCAAAGGGAGATTTAAAAACAATTGTTTATAATGTAAATGAAAAAACATTAGATGGTACAGAAGAAGTAATTTCAGCAGCATCTTGTACAACAAATTGTTTAGCCCCTGTACTTAGAGTTATGGATTATTACTTTAAAATAAAAAAAGGATATATGACTACTGTTCATGCTTATACAAATGATCAAGCAACATTAGATATCCCACATAAAAAAGGTTTTCAATCAAGACGAGGAAGAGCAGCTGCTAGTAACATAGTTCCAACTTCAACAGGAGCAGCAAGTGCGATTGGAAAAGTACTTCCAAATCTAGAAGGAAAATTAGATGGAATGGCAATGCGTGTCCCTGTAACAACAGGTTCCGTAATTGACTTAGTATTAGAATTAGAAAAAAATACTTCAGTTGAAGAAATCAACAAAGCATTTGAAATTAATCAAAATGAAACAATTCAAATTACAAAAGATCCTATTGTATCTAGTGATATTATAGGATCTCATACAGGTGCTTTGGTAGATGCAGGATTAACCAATGTAATTACTGTAGATGGAAAGCAATTAGTGAAAGTAGTGGCTTGGTATGATAATGAAATGGGCTATAGTACTCAAATGGTTCGTTTAGCAAAATACATAGGAGAACAAATCCAAAATAATTAATTCTGAACAAGTTAAAAGATTAAAAAATTCTTTTAACTTTTTTTCTTGAAAAAGAGTTTAAAAAATTATATTATTATAATAGGTGATAGAATGAAAACAAAAGGATTTACATTTGTAGAATTATTAGTCGTAATGTCTTTCATTGGAATCATTGCAATGATCGTTGTACCAAACATAGCGGGTCTTATGAAACAAGTAGATGAAAATAAATATAAATCTTTCTTGAATGATGTTTATTTGGCAACAGAAGCTTATATTCAAAAAAATTCTAGTACATATACATCTTTGCAAAATGGTGGAACAGAGTATGTTTACTTATCACAATTAGTAAATTCAAAACTTTTAAAATCTACAGTTGTAAATCCGAAAAAAAATGAAACAATTGAAAAAGAATTAGACTATACCATAATTGTTACTAAAAATGAAGACTCAGGTTATCGTTATGAATTAGTAGAAGAAAAGTTGACAGTGTATAAAGAGACAATCTTAAATGGAACAGATCCTATTATTAAGGGAGATTTAGTAGCTGTAACAATTGAGAATGATGGAACTGTAAAAAAAGCCAATTTAAAAAGTAAATGGTATAGTTATGAGAATAAGAAGTGGGCAAATGCGGTAATATTAAAAGATAAAACAGTAACGTATAGTGATAATGACACAATACCAGAAGAAAACATAGAAAGTTATTTTGTATGGATACCAAAATATCAATATAAATTATTTGATTTAGGAAACTATACTAGTACTATTAGTAGTAAACCAACAACAAGTATAGCGCACACTATAGAAATTGTATTTGGAACAGAAACAACAAGTGATAAAAAAGATGGGGAATGTACAACACCAATGACAAGTGGAGCAACAGGAAATTGTAAAATAGGAGATTATATGACTCATCCAGCATTTTTAAGTCTGAATACGAATGGAATCTGGGTAGGAAAATTTGAAACAACAGGAAGTACAAGTGAAATTACAATAAAACCAAATCATACGTCATTAAGAAATCAAACAGTAAGAACATTTTTTGAACTTTCCTATAACTATAATAGGAATTTAGATAGTCATATGATGAAAAATACAGAATGGGGGGCAGTAGCGTATTTATCACATTCAAAATATGGAATTAATGGAGAAATAAACATTAATAATAATTCAAGGTATCTAACAGGATATAGTGCGGTAGAAGGAACCAATCAAACAAGCTATCCAGGGACATCCGGAATAACAGAAGATATCACAAAACCCTATAATACCGAAACAGGATATAAAGCAAGTACAACAGGAAATATTACAGGAATTTATGATATGTCAGGTGGATCTAACGAATATATAGCAGCGTATATGTCTAGTCAATATGGAAGTAGTGGATTTGATGAAACAACAATTCAAAATTATGATTCAAAGTATTTTGATATTTATTTATCTAATTCAACAGTAACTAGTTATAATAACAGAATACTAGGAGATGCAACAGGAGAAATGGGACCATTTTATTCCTTTAAAGATGGTGACGAAATAAATCGACGTCACAATAGCTGGTATAGTGATATGTCTGATTTTATGAGTTCTTCTTATCCATTTATTGTCAGAGGTGGTGGATATAATAATGGAGTTTTAACGGGAACATTATATTTTCATCAAAATGATGGTACTAGTAATATAGATTGTGGATTGCGTCTTGTGTTAGATTAAAACTATAATGAAATTCATTATAGTTTTTTTAGATTACAGATACCTTGCTAAATAGACAAAAAAGTTATAAAATAATATTACTGAGGATAGGTGTTAAAATGAAAAAAGGATTTACAATGATAGAACTTTTAGCCGTGTTTACTCTTACAGGAATTATTTTGTTAATTTCATTTCCACAAATAACATCATTATTAAAAAAATCAAACGAGGAAGAATATCAAACATTTTTAAAT
>RKAN01000060.1 GCA_014845975.1 bacterium
ATAAAATTATTTTTTTGTACTTTTTGAGCATCTTTTCGATATTGTATATATTTTTCACTCAAATAATCTTTTACTAAGAATTCACCTAAAATTGAAAAACATTCTGTATAATAACTCGTTGTAGGGTTTAATAATTCTTCTTTTGTATTGGTTGAGTGTAAGAATTCATGAACTATTGTAAATACATCTGATATATTATTGTACATTCGAATTTGAAAGGAATTATCAATTGAATCAAAATATGATTTTTCACCGGTAATTTCAAATCTCATTTGTTTTTCTTCTAAAATTTGATTAAAAGAAGTGGAATATTCAGAATTTAAAATTTTTAAAAATTCATCTCCATAATTAATCATTTGTTTTATACTAATTTTTTTCTTAGGAACAAATAGTACTTTATTTTTATTATTCATTGGATACAAATTTTCTATAATGATATTACATAATCTCTCTTCAAATAAAAAATCATCTTCAAAAACAGGATAGTCTTCATAAAGAAAAGTATCAATTTTTTGGTTTAAAATTCTATACTCTTGTTTATTCAATGAACATCGAATCTCCAAAGGAAAAGAAACGATATTTTTCTTTGATAGCTTCATTATAAGCATTCAAGATATTTTCTTTCCCAGCTAAAGCACTTACTAACATTACCAAAGTAGATTTAGGAAGATGAAAATTGGTAATAAGAGAGTCAATTGCTTTAAATTGATATCCAGGATAAATAAAGATATCTGTCCAACCACTACATTCTTTAAACTCTGGATAAAGACTCCTAATTGTTTCTAATGTTCTAGTGGAAGTTGTTCCTACACTAATAATTCTCTTTCCATCTTTTTTAGCCTGATTTAAAATATCTGCTGTTTCTTTACTCATTTGATAAAATTCACTATGCATTTTATGATCATGAATATCCTCTACTGCAACAGGTCTAAAAGTACCAAGGCCTACATGCAAAGTAATCGTTGTAATAGTTACTCCTTTTTGGTTTAATTCTTCTAATAATTCTTTTGTAAAATGAAGGCCTGCTGTTGGAGCAGCTGCACTTCCTATATTTTTTGCATAAACAGTTTGATAACGATCCTTATCTTCTAATTTTTCATGAATATAAGGAGGTAATGGCATTTCCCCTAGTTGGTCTAATATTTCGTATAAAATTCCTTTATATTCTAATTTAAAAATTCGAATTCCATCTTCTTTTGCTTCTATACACTTTGCTTTTAGTAAACCATTTCCAAAATCAACAACAGTTCCAACTTTAATTCTTTTTGCTGGCTTTGTTAAACACTCCCATGTATTATTTTCTTTTTCTTTTAATAAAAGCATTTCTATGACCGCATTTGTCTCTTCTTTTACTCCATAAAGCCTAGCGGGCATAACTTTTGTATCATTTAACACTAAAACATCGTTAGGTCCTAATAGTTCTATCAAATCATGGAAATGTTTATGTTCGATTTTACCTGTTCTTTTATTTAATACTAACATTCTAGAGGTATCTCTTTTTTCTATAGGAGTTTGAGCTATTAACTCTTCTGGTAAATTAAAATCAAATTCTTCTACTTTCATATTTTTCACCTACATCTTCTTTCATTTTTTGAGCACTTATAATTTCATGTTCTTCTAAATTTTGATATTCTATCCACATATCTGGGTAATATTCCTGAATTCCATTCAAGAAATTTTCTAAAAAATCATCTTTTAGAGATTGATTACAAACAATAACACCTGAGTTATCTGAATTTTTTACAACTTGCATAAATCCAATTCTCACAAGATAATTTTCGATACTCGAATACTTTTGTATATAATTTAAAAAATCATCATATAATTCTTGATTATATATCATTTTTTCTAATAAAAATACTTTAGCTACTTCTAAATGGTTGATTTCTTTTTCTCTAGAAAGTCTCAATTGAATTCCAACAGGAGAAATAAATGACGTTTCAATTGAATCTACGCCAATATGTTGAATTTTATAATTTTCATCGGTTGCTTTTAAATAAGCTTTTATTTTTAAATTCGGGTAAACCTCAATTAAATCATTATTTTTACCAATCAAAATAGATTCTTCTTGCATAAATGGATTTTGAATTTTATAGTCTAAATATAAAACAGCAAAATCTAAATAAGGATTAAAATAATGATAATCCTTTTGAAATTCATAAAATATTTCTTTATTTATTTGATTAGTTTCAATAAAATGATTCACAATACTTTCAAAAAAATTTCCAATTTCGTAATACGGAATATCTATGCTTTCATTTTGTGGAGTTATAATTTTTGTTTTAAATAGACTTTCCGACATGAATAGAATCTAACCCCAAGTTAATTTCTTCAGAAATTGGTAAAAAACATACTTTTTTGTATTTGTTTTGATATATTTTTTGAAAGTCGTCTATCCAATTTAAATTCAAGACATCATTATAAATTACATTCCCATAATCAGTATCAAAAATACACAAGTGTGCAAATCCTAGACGAACTATCATATAATTTTCAATTGTTGGAGAAATGTCATTCATAGATGAGTTAGTCATAAATTGAATATAATCTTCATAAATTTCTTTGTTATTGATCAATAATTGATTTAATATTAATTGTGCAGTTTTAGGGTGTCCCATATCAATTTTTCTATTGACTTTAAAACCAATGCCATTAGGATCTATAAATCCTTCTTTAACAGATGTATCCTGATAATTTGTAATCTGCAAATCACTATCGCTCACACTAGTATATTTTTCTATTCGTGACTTATGTTCTGTTGATTTTGTTATAAAATAATTTCCTATAGCATAACCAATCGTATTTTTTTGAAGAAAAGGATTGATTATTTTATAACCCAGCTGAAATATTACAAAATCGAAATAAGGATTAAAATAATGGTAATGACTAGAAAATTTTTCAAATTGTTCTTGGTTATCGTGAGATATGGAAACATATTGTTCACATAGTTGTTTTGTATATAAACCTAGTTTATAATATGGAATATTATAAACTTCACCATCTGGTGAAATAAGACCTGATTCTAAACGCTCCATAATTCCTCCGCTATAACTCTATTCTTTCTTGATGATTAATTTTCAAGTGCTCATAAGCTTTTTCTGTTACAACACGACCTCTACTAGTTCTTTTTAAAAGTCCTAACTGTAAAAGATATGGCTCATAAACATCCTCGATTGTCGTTTGCTCTTCCCCGATTGAAGAAGCAATCGCTTCTATTCCTACAGGACCACCGTTAAATTTTTCAATAATTGATTTTAATAAATTGTAATCCGTTTCATCTAATCCTAACTCATCTACTTTTAATTTATCTAAGGCCAATGAAACAATTTTTTTATTAATAATGCCATCCCCCATTACTAAAGCATAATCACGAACTCTTTTAAATAATCGATTAGCGATACGTGGTGTTCCTCTACTTCTTTTTGCCAAAGAAATTGCTGCATCATCTTCAATTGGTACTTCTAATACTTTACTTGTTCTTTTAATAATTTTAGTCAAATCTTCTACAGAATAATAATTCAATTTTGAAACAATTCCAAAACGATCTCGAAGTGGACTTGATAAATCTCCTGCTCTAGTAGTCGCACCAACTAAAGTAAATGGTGGAAGTTCTATGCGAATACTTCTACTACTTGAATCATTTCCAACTACAATATCTAAAACATAATCTTCCATTGCAGAGTATAAAATTTCTTCTACAAATCTAGGAATACGATGAATTTCATCAATAAACAAAACATCCCCTGGTTCTAATGATGATAAGACAGCAGCTAAATCTCCTGTTTTTTCGATGGCAGGGCCACTTGCTGTCTTAATATTTACTCCAAGTTCATTCGCAATAATATTTGCTAAAGTTGTTTTTCCAAGGCCTGGAGGCCCATACAATAAGACATGGTCTAGTGATTCATTTCGCATTTTTGCAGCTTTGATAAAAACATTTAAATTTTCTTTTACTTCATTTTGACCAATGTAATCCGATATACTAATTGGTCTAATAGAATTTTCACCATTATCTTCAATTATTTCTTCAGGATTCATAATTCTCTCTTCCACAAAATCACGCCTTTCTAAATAAAATCACTTTACAAGGAGTTTCCTCGTTGATTTTATTTAATTTTTCTACTGATTTTTCAATATCAGTAGGTTCTAAAATTTCATTTAAATAATAAATTAATGCCCTTTTTAAATATTCTCTAGTCAATGGTTTTTTGTCTCTTACACTATAGAAAATAGCGTCACTAAAAAATAAACTTGCACTATTAAAAAAATAATCTTGTTGATCGCATTCTTGTAATATTTCTAAAAAAATATTATCTATTTGTCTTAATTCCGATTCTGAAATTCTAATTTTTAAAGTTGGGTAATCAAGTTTTAATAATTTTAGTAAACTCAATTGATACTCCACAGCAACATTTATTTTAACTTTGTTTTGTTTACTTTGAAATTGTATAATTTTCATATCTACACCTATTTTAGCATTAGTTTTAATGCTTCCTTCACTTGATTTTCTAAAGTTTGTTCTGTAATTTTAGGTAATATTTTTTTTATATCAGCTGGTTTATAGCCTAAAGATTTTAAAGTTTCTATTAATTCATCTTTAGAGTCTATCTCTTCTATCTCTCCAGAAGCTAAATTTCCTTTTAAATCTAAAATCATTTGTCTAGCCACTTTATCCCCTATTTTAGGGAACTTCTTTAAATATAAAATATTTTCTCTTTCAATTGCATCTATAATTCCCGCGATAGATCCAGTGGCAAACATAGGAAGGGCCATTTTACATCCTAATCCTTTTACACTGATTAGTTTCAAAAATAAATTTTTTTCTTCTTTTTCTTTAAAGCCATATAAAGTATGTTCATCTTCTCTGATATACTCATATAAATAAATTTTATATTCTTGATCCACTTGAAAGGAATAAGGATTTGCTACATAAATAATATAACCAATACCATTTGTTTCTATCACTACGTAGTTGCTTTCAATTTCTGTAATTTTTCCCTTAATATATGCATACATAACATTCACCAATGACATTGTATCATAAATCAGATTTTTTTAAAAGAGATTACGAACATATTTTCGAGTAAATAAAAAAGGATTTTAAAATCCCATAATAAAACATATAACAAAGTAAATAGCTCCTAGGAAAAATGTTAATCTTGTAATAAAAAGTTCTCCGCCTCTTTCTTTACGGTTTTTAAACAAGCTATCATTTCCACCCATTAAGGTAGCAGAAGCTCCCTCTGCTTTTCCGGCTTGTAACAATACAATTGCAATCAATAATATTGAAATAATGATTAATACTGTTTTCATGAGTTACCTCCTCGCTATTTAATAATTTAACATAAAAGATATAAAAATACAATCATTATGTAAAAATTAATCTTTAAATACTTATTTAATTATATAAAATTAATACTCATATATTATTTCAAATTCTAAATTTGATAATATAATTGTTACTTGATAAATTTTATTTTCCTTTTCAACGGTAATAATTTTTTCATTTTCTAATTGATAATCTTTACCTACTCTAGAGTCTTCATATTCTGTTTTACTATATGGTGTTTGATTTTTCAGTTTTTCATAAATCTTTGAGCTATCTATATAAGGAAGAATTTCAGGATATATAAAATTATTTTTATCTTCATGATAAAGTTGATTTTGATAAGTAAATATATTTTCGCTGTTAATTACTTCTCCCTCAATTATTTCATTATTAATTTCTATTTGATAACGATAATTTTTTAAAGAACCAAATTTTTCTAAAGAAGTTTGATATGACTCTTTTGTATCTTTTAAAGCAAAAGAAATGTACAAAAATATAGCACTAAAAAATAATAAATAAAGACCTAAGATCATACAAGAACGCCACTTTGGAATTTTCCATAGTTCTATAATAGTCGAAAAAACATTCATTAATTACAAAGTTTTCCTATTAGAGATTCTTTATCTTGAAACCCATTAACAAAGGAAGATGCGAGCATTTTTTGTTTTCCTTCTGGTTGAATTACAGTTACTATAATTTCACCATTGGATACTTTGATTCCAAATCCATCTGGATAAATATTAGAAATTTGTCCATCCATTAAATTAGAATAATTATTATCACTCATATAACATTCCCATACTTTAATACGTTTCCCCTCTAATGTAAAATAAGCTCCTGGCCATGAGTTTAATCCTCTTACTTTATTATAAACTTGTTTTTTTAGTAAACTAAAATCTAGTTTTTCATCTTCCTTACTAATATTAAAAGCAAAGGTTGCCTGTTCTTCGTCTTGTTTTATTCTTGGAGCTGTACCATCAATAATACTTGGAAGAGTTTCTAATAGTAAATCGCGTCCTACAATACTTAATTTATCATGCAAAGAAGAAGCAGTTTCTGTATCTGTAATTTCTACTTTTTTTTGTGAAATAATATCTCCTTGATCTAATTTTGGATTCATATGCATAATTGTAATTCCTGTTTCTTTAAATCCCTCTATAATAGCACGATGAATTGGTGCTCCTCCTCTAAGCTTGGGAAGTAAAGAAGCATGAACATTAATGCATCCATAAATTGGATAAACTAATAATTCTCTTGGTACAATTTGTCCATAAGCACAAGTTACGATTAAAGTTGGTTTTAAATCTGTGATTAGTTGCCACTCTTCTTTTAAATTTTCTGGTTGTAGTACTAAAATAGTATTTTCTTCTGCTAATTTTTTAACTGGACTTGGTCGTAGTTCTCCGCTTCTACCAACTGGTCTATCTGGTTGAGTTACAACAGCTCTTACTTTATAATGCTCAATTAATCCTTGTAAAACTGGAACCGCAAAATCTGGAGTTCCCATAAACACAATACTTACTTCTTTTTTTATATTAATATCTTCTATATTCATTCTCATCACCATTACTATTTTACCATAAAATATTTAAAAA
>RKAN01000115.1 GCA_014845975.1 bacterium
GAATTCAAGGCTGTATGCGCATAGACATAGTGGCGTGCGTCCGGTAGGAAGTTTTGGTGTATCAGAATTATATTTTGTATAATAATAATTTTCTTTTAATTTTTCAAATGTTATTATTTTTAAATCATCGAAGTTAGTATTAGAAACTTTTTCTTTTATTTCTTTTAAAACATTTGAACCAACTGAAATAGAAATGCTGGTATTAGTAGATTTTGCAGTATTCATTCCTATTACATTTCCATTAGAATCGAATAATGGACTTCCCTCGTCTGTTTCAGAAAGAGGAATAGACGTTTGAATGTAATCTTCTTTAGAAATAATAATACCTTTTTGAATAATCATGCCTATACCAGATTTACTGCTAATTACAAAAGCAGGATTTTCAATTTTTAAATCATTAGAATCTCCTAAATTAACTGAGTAACCACTTTTTTCCTTTAACTTAATTACGGCTATATCTGTTTCAGAATTTACAGTTAGTATTCCATCTATTTGATAAACTGTTCCTTGATAATCACTCAGTGTGATATATTGAGAACCTTTCAAAGATTTTTCCAAAAAATTCCAAGAAGTTACAACAATTCCGTCTGCAATAAAAAAACCATTCGCATTTGCTATTATTTTATTGTTAAAATAAGAAGATAAATAAACCACATTTTGAATATTAGAGTTATAGATTTCTGTGATTTGAGATTCCGTCATATTATTTAATTGGGAAAAATCATAAATAGTAGATAAATTAGAATCGTAAGATGTTGAAATAGCTTTCATACCTTTAGTCTCTTTAGATTCCACTTCACTAAAATATCCATTTATATTGTCCATTGTTTCACCAAATAGATAATATAATTTATACTCTCCATCTAATTGTTTGAAATAATAATATAAAACTAAATTTGTAGTAATCTTTTTATATTCTTTGGGATTATCCTCATTTTCTTCTTTCATACTTACATTGGGTAATAAAATAGAACTAATAATAAAATTATCATTTATAGTTACACGTATATCTCCGTATGAATGATAGATAACACCTAACTCATTAATTTGGTTAAATAAATTTGGAATTGCATATCCTGAAACCAAATCATCTTGATATTCTTGACTCGTCTCATTTAGCCCAGAAAATGTATTTTCATCTTTAGGAACAGTAGGATTATATCTTAAATCTAAATAATCATGATGTCTTTTATAATAATCTTCACTACTTTCATTCTCATTATTAAAATCACCCAACAATAAATAGGTTACTTTTTTTGTTAACTTTTTAATCTGTTCTTCTAACTTTGAATCTGCTGTAGAAATTGTTTTTGTCAATTGGTAATCTTTGTCGAACTGATTTGTAATTAAACTACTTTTACTATTTTCAGAAAAAGTTAATTTTTTGGCATCAAAATAAAAACCTGATAGAGCAGATACGGAAAATATAATTCCTATCATACTGATTAATAATATTAAAACTTTTTTCATAAATCACCTAGTTTTTCTTTTAGAACACTTACAATATATTTACTAGCATCTTTTGCGTTATTACCATTTAGATAAGCATCGTGGAATGCCTCTGCTATCGTTTCATCATAAATATAATTTCCGCTATTATCTTTTGCTAAAGCATAATTAGATATAGTACCTCTCCATTCATCCAGACTTAAAGTCGTCTCATTTTCTTGTTTATATTTTTCGTAAGCTTCTTGAATCATAGAAAATGAATAATCTCCTTTTCCAAAATCAGCATATAGATCATAGAAAGCATCCACATCTTTACTATTTATTAATAAAATCGAATTTAAATTATAATGTTTCATCATTGCTAAAAAAGATAAATAATGTCCTAATTCATGAGCAATTGGAGAATAAATTGTAGAATTAGGAGGAAAATGTCCTGAATTAGATCCAGAAGTTACGGAAGATTCTAAGCGTTCTGGATTTAAAAAATAAGATGTATTCAGCAAAACTTGAGTCTTGATAACCCATGGATAAGTAGATTGGGTATCAGATGTTGCAAAATTAAATACTGGCATAAAAGCTGCAATATAATTGTCAGATATAGAAGCGTTAACTAAGGTTAGGTTTGTAATATAACCTCTAACACTCGGATAATCTTCATAAATTTTTTTAAAAACATTTCCTAATTCTTTAGCAAAATCAGCATTCATTTCACATAAATTAACAGCAGAAATGCCATAATTAGAAATAATTTCATTTTCAACTTTTTTGATTTCCTCTGAACAGGAATTTTTTTGTTCAACTGAATCTTTTTGTATTAATTCTATTGCATCATTTTTATTTTTTATTTCTACACCAGAATATGTATGATCATAGACAACAATTGTTTTATATTTTCCTTTAGTAGATGTAGAAGTTGTTTTTTCAGTTTCATTACTTTCATAAGTATTTGTATTAAAATAATATTTTGAAGTTTTATTTTTATATAAGAAAAATCCAACAAAAACTACCAATAACAAAAGAATTACTAAATATATAGTCATTTTCTTGTGAGAATGAGATTGATAATCTCCTATATAATTTCCACACTTATTGCAATATTTTCCTTTTGAATCTATTAGATTTCCACATCGATTACAATACATAGAGCCAGCTCCTATTCTGTTTAGATTATAGCATATTTTTTTATTTAAAAAAACAAAAAAATACTATATAGTATTTTTAATTGATTAAAGAAGTATTTTTTAATTTTTTTGTCTTATTTTTTAAAACTCTTTTAGAATATTCACCATTTTCAAAGATAATATATTCTTTCTCTCTAGAATTTTCAATTCCATCCATTTCATTCAAATATTCCTTCAAAGAATCATGTTCTAAAATATAATTTAATAATTCTTCGGAATATCTTTTTTCTAGTTCCTCAAAAGTACCATTTTCTCTATTTTTAAATAACGGAAGTAATAAATCAACCATTTTGTCATTATCTTCTAATGTTGCTATATTAAAAGCATCTGTAACTTTTTTAAAATCAATATATCGTGATTCATTAATAACATGATTCCCATCTGTATGACTTATTAAGTAATTTCCAATTAAACTATCTTTTCGAATAGCTACATCATCTATATAATTTTTTTCTTGTCTTTCAAATTCATAAAGTTTATGATGCATATCAAAAATTATTTTTTCAATTTCTGGATGAATTTCTAATTCATGAAATTTTAATGCCAATGTAAGTAACTCGAATCTAACTCCTACCAAAATATAATCTTTATTTTCTTTGATTTCGTTATAAGTTATATCCATATCATTTTCCTTTCTTATTTTTATTTAAAAGAGCAAAAATATATCCTTAAAAGGATACATTTTTTATTCATTTACTTTTATAACTTCTTTACCGCCCATATAAGGTTGTAATGCTTTTGGAATATTAATACTACCATCTTGATTGTAATTATTTTCAATTACAGCGATTAAACCTCTTGGTGTTGCGACTACCGTATTATTTAAAGTATTTACATAGTAAGTACCATTTTCTCCTTTTGTACGAATACCTAGTCTTCTAGCTTGAGCATCCCCTAATGTAGAACAAGATCCAACTTCAAAATATTTCTTTTGTCTTGGACTCCAAGCTTCTACATCGCAAGATTTTACTTTAAGATCCGCTAAATCACCACTACAACATTCAAGTGTTCTAACTGGAACATCTAAACTTCTAAAGAAATCTACTGTAAATTTCCACATTTTATTATACCAATCCATAGATTCTTCTGGTTTACATAAAACGATCATTTCTTGTTTTTCAAATTGATGAACTCTATATAAACCTCTTTCCTCTAAGCCATGAGATCCACCTTCTTTTCTAAAACATGGTGAATAACTAGTCATCGTAATTGGTAAATCACTTTCCTTTACAATTTGTCCTTTAAATCTACCAATCATAGAGTGTTCACTAGTTCCAATTAAGTATAAATCTTCTCCTTCAATTTTATACATCATGGCATCCATTTCTTCGAATGACATAACACCTTCTACAACATCACTACGAATCATAAAAGGAGGAATCGCATAAGTAAAACCTTTATCAATCATAAAATCTCTAGCGTAAGCAAGCATTGCCTCATGAAGTCTAGCAATATCTCCAAGTAAATAATAAAATCCCTGTCCTGATGTTCTTCCTGCTGATTCTTTATCTAATCCATTTAGTGCCTCAATAATATCTGCATGATAGGGAATTTCATAATCTGGTACAACTGGTTCACCAAATTTCTCTATTTCCACATTATGGGTATCATCCTCCCCAATTGGAACAGATTCATCCATAATATTAGGAATTACCATCATTCTTTTTTTGATTTCTTGTTCTAAATTTTCCTGTTCTTTTTCTAAATCTTCTATTTTTTGATTCATGGAAGCAATTTCTTTTTTTAAACTTTCAGCTTCTTCTTTTTTTCCATTTCTCATAAGAAGACCAATTTCAGAACTTTTATTATTTTTTAAACTTCTTAAATTATCCCCTTCTTGTTTTGTTTCACGAAATTGAATATCTAAATCATAAACTTCATCTACCAAAGGTAATTTATGATCTTGAAATTTCTTTTTTATATTTTCTTTGACCAAATCCTTATTTTCTCTAATTAACTTAATATCTATCATAATTTCTTTCCTCCCTTTGTTTTTTCAATATCTATACGATATAAATTTACATATCGCATTTCTTTATCATAATAACTATCGATGACATTTTTTGGAACATATCCTGAATGAATCAGTTTACCGCCACACTCTTGAGCAACTTTTAAATAATCTTCATTATAATTGGTAGAGGCTATAAATAAAGGTTGATCAAATTTTGTATTTTTCTTTAATACCTCTATCATCAACAACAAAGCCCTTTTCGCATAACCATTACCACGATATTCCTCTTTAATCCTATAATTGATATTTCCAGCATAATCAATATAATTAGGGTCATTATGATATCGATAGCTAATTACACCTACTAAAATATTTGAATCATTTAAAATGATGTCAAAACATTCTGCTTGACTGATTGTTAAATCAGGATTTTCACTAATCGTTATATTTCTATATAAACTAATAAGATCATCTCGAATAATAAACTCATTGTATTCTTTCAACTAATCACCTCAAAAAAAACGCATCCTAACTTAAGGAGCGTTTAAACGCGGTACCATCCTACCTTTTAACTTAATTAGATAACGGCTAAGCCGGCTATGTTTTCATAGCACTCCAAAGTAGATTTCATAAGATTTAAATGTTAATTCGCACCTTCCATTAACTCTCTTAAAAATAGAATCTTATTACTTATCTTTTTCATCGATTTATACTGTAATTCTAACACTTTTTTATCTAATTAGTCAACTTATTTCACCTTAACTTATAAATTTATTTAGCAAAATAACCATTATGAACATATTTTGTTTCATTTACCACAATAAACGCTTTCTCATCTAAAGTATGAATCAATGTTTTTAAATGTTCTAATCGATTACTATCAATTTCAATAAACAACATATATTTTAAATCTTTTTTATTTTTTCCCTTCACATCTAGAACACTAACAGCAAAACCTTCCTCACGAATTTTATCTACTAATAAGTCATTTTGGCTAGATAAAATTGCTTGAACTCCTAATTTTATTCGAATGCATTTATCAGAGATAAATCCACCAATATAGGTCCCCGTCGCAAATCCTAATGAATATGATATTGCTATAAAAATACTATTATTATCTGTATTTAAAGCTTCTTTGACTACTACAAACCATACTAGTATTTCAAAAAATCCAATAATACTAGCTGTTTTTAATTTTCCCTTCAATGTTACAATGGAACGAACAGTTCCTAAAGAAACATCCAAAATACGAACAAAAAATATTTTCATACAAAGATATAATAATTCCATTCTATCACCATTATTATTATGTCTAATTTTATTGTTTTTTTACCAAATTTTGTTTATAATAATTTTAAGGTGATACTATGAATAAAAAAAGAAAAATTAAAAAATCTGTATACTATGTTGTAGGTCTTATGGTTTTCTTTATTTTTTTAATTATTGGAATTACAAAATATATCGGATATATTACAAGTAATCCTTATAAACTAAAAAAAATTGGATATGATCAAGAGCAAATTGAAGTTATTTTAAAACAGGATGAAAAGGAAATTAAGGAAATATTAAATCGTGATTATGACAAACAAATCATCACATTTATGAAGCAAAAGTATTTTATTTTTAAAAACCTTGATCGATATTTAGCTTATTATAAAGAAAATAAAAGTGATAAACCATCTCATATTGTAAGTATTGTAAATGTTAAAGCTGATTATGAATGGTATGATGAAGATGCTGTAGAAAAAACAGATACTTCGAAAAAAGAACTAATGTTAGTCAATAAATTTCATTATTTAACAAAAGATTACACCCCAGATAATATTGTAGAAGTTAAAAATACTTATGCTTATGGTAGTAATGAAATTATAGAAGAAGTATATGATGCTTTTAAAAATATGTGGACAGCTGCAAAAAAAGAAAATTTAAGTTTAATTATCACCTCTTCTTATCGTGATTATAAATTTCAAGAGAGACTTTGGAATAATTATGCTGCAGCTAATAGTGAAGAATGGGCAGATAGTGTTTCTGCGAGAGCAGGATTTTCAGAACATCAAACAGGATATACTTTAGATATTGTTACTTATAGTGTAAAAATGAACGAATTTGAAGAAACAGATGAATTCAAATGGTTACAAAAAAACGCCTATAAATATGGATTTATCTTAAGATATCCAAAAGATAAAACAGATATTACTGGATATGATTATGAATCTTGGCATTATCGTTATGTTGGAAAAGAAGTAGCAAAAAAAATTCATAAAGAAAAAATTACTTATGATGAATATTATGCATACTATATAGAAG
>RKAN01000015.1 GCA_014845975.1 bacterium
AATCGCAATAGAAAATAAAAAAGCAGTAATAGATTTAACAAATTATACAGATTATACCAATATCCATTGTAATAATAATGCGAAGTTAGAAATAGAAAATAATCAGTTAATAGTAACTAATATTATAGGAGAAGTAACTTGTCAGTTAGATAAGACATTAGAAGATACTTTTTCAAATTTAGATGATTCTAGTAATAGTATTATGATGTTATCAGATGAAACACTTTCAAATGGAATTACTATAGAAAAAAACAAAAATGTAACTTTAGATTTAAATGGGAAGAAGATTGAAAAAACATTTGAAAAATATGATAGATTACTCATTAACAAAGGAAATTTAACAATCAATGATAAAAATAATTTAGGTATTATTAAAACAAATTTTGCTGTTATTATTAATTATTCGAAAATTGTAATCAATGGTGGAAATTATATTCGAGAAAATCCTAGTAGTGCTTCAGGTGGAGTACTATCTTTAATGAACGGAGAAGCAATTATTAACGGTGGTGTATTTCAGACGGATAAAACTTATGCGATTTTGAATATGAGTAATAAAAATCAATCAACTTTAACAGTAAAAAATGCAACTGTAATAAGTGAATCCAACGGTTTTTATATAGGAAATGAGAATGCAACTACTAGTATTATCCATTGTAATGTGAAAAGCACAAATACAGGAATCGCAATTAGTAATAATGGAAAAATGTATATTGAAAATACAGTTTCAATATCAAATAAAGGTTATTCTATTTGGAATGCTAATAAAGGTAATTTAGTAATAAATAGTGGTGAGTATATATCAGAAAAAAATACTGTTATAGCAAATACATCAAGCTATGATATTTTAATTAAAGATGAAAAAGGAAAAACATATATCGCAAGTTATACAACAGAAAATGATCAAAAAGACATTTGGCAATCCAAATCAATTTTTAATAAGGCAAAAGGAAATATAAAAATAGAAGGATTAATTGCGGACTCTTGTAGTAAAACTCCAAACAAAACTGGAACATGTATTTATATGAATTATGGACGAGCAGTACTTAATGAAAATAATTCAGAGGGAAATATTTATATTGCAGGTAGTTATATAAACAGTGAAAATTATGCAATTTATAATTATACAGGAAATATTTATATATGTGATTCGAAGATAGAAGGAAAAACAAGTTTTCATTTAAGTGGAAAAGGTTATATCTATTATAATTCAAAAAATATTTTTGATATAAATACATCTTCAGATATCAATAATCCATCTCATTTTATTTTAGATGATACAATTTGTAAAGGGTAAGAAACATAAAAATTCTTACCTTTTCATATGGTTAAATAAAGGAGGGACCTTATGTTTTCTAAAACAACTCATATTCGAATAAAAATAGTACTATTAGGAATTGTTTTTCTATTTATTGTTATTATGTTTAAAGTATTTTATATCCAAGTCATTAGTTATAAAAAATTGAATTCGCTTGCTGCAAGTCTTTGGAATAGAAATCTACCAGTAGAAGCCGATAGAGGAAAAATATATGATAGAAATGGAGTTGTTTTAGCAGATAATAAAACGACAACATCATTAGTTCTAATTCCAAATCAAATTAAAAATAAAGAATTAGTTGCTCAAAAATTAAGTGAGATTTTGAATGTAACTTACGAAGAAATGATGACGCATGTAAGTAAAAAAACATCAATTGAAAGAGTTCATCCGGAAGGTAGAAGATTATCTTACGAAATTGCTGATCAAATTAATTCTTTAAAATTCGATGGAGTTTATTTAATCAAAGAATCTCAACGATATTATCCTTATGATAAGATGTTATCTCATACAATAGGGTACGTGGGAATTGATAATCAAGGATTAAGTGGATTAGAATTAATCTATGATAAAGAACTTACTGGTGAATATGGAGCGATTAAATATACAAGTGATGCAAAAGGAAATAAATTAGAACTAGAAGAAAGCTATGAAGAACCACAGGATGGCATGAATTTAACATTAACTATTGATTATGAAATGCAGGCTGTTTTAGAAAGGGAACTCGATAATGCAGTTAGTAAATATAATCCAGATCAAGCCCTTGGAATTGTTATGAACCCTAAAACAGGTGAAATTTTAGCAATGTCAGCAAGGCCCAATTTCTCTCCAAGTCATTATAATGATTATACAATTGAAGAAATTAATCGAAATTTGCCAATATGGTCTACCTATGAACCAGGTTCAACTTTTAAAATTATTACTTTAGCTACAGCTTTAGAAGAAAATTTAGTGGATTTAGACAATGATACTTTTTATGATGGTGGAGGTGTTACTGTAGAAAATGCTAGAATTAAATGTTGGAAAGCAGGTGGTCATGGTCAGCAAACTTATTTACAGGTTGTAGAAAATTCATGTAACCCAGGATTTGTATCTCTTGGTCAAAAAATTGGAAAAGAAACTCTATTTGAATATATTAAAAAATTTGGATTTGGCAATCCAACGGGAATTGATTTAAATGGGGAAAGTAGTGGTATTTTATTTAAATTAGATAAAGTTGGTCCAGTAGAACTTGCAACAACTTCTTTCGGTCAAGGTGTTAGTGTTACGCCAATTCAACAAATAACAGCTGTTAGTGCAGCAATTAATGGGGGATTTTTATTTGAACCATATATCGTAAAGAGTGTTAATGAACCAGAAACTAATACAGTTATTAAAAATCATGAGTCAAAAGTAGTTAGAAAAGTAATTAGCAAAACCACTAGTGAAAAAGTAAGATATGCACTAGAAAGTGTAGTTACTAATGGAACTGGTAGAAATGCTTTTATTGATGGATATCGTGTAGGAGGAAAAACAGGTACTGCTCAAAAAGTTCAAAATGGAACTTATATGATTGGAAATTATATTACTTCATTTATGGGTTTCCTACCAGCTAATGATCCTGAAGTTATTGTATATGTAGCCGTTGACAATGCAAAAGGAATTACACAGTATGGCGGAACTATAGTTGCTCCAATCGTAAGAAATATATTATTAGATGCAATTGATATATTAAAAATAAAAAAACCAGATGGAGCCAGTGAAAAGAATTATAACTATAATGAAAAAAAGTATTTAACAGTTCCAAATGTAGAGGGAATGAGTCTAAAAGAAGCAATGAAAGAATTGAAAGAATTTAAGGTGGAATATACAGGAACAGGAGAAACAGTTACTTATCAAACACCTGTTAGCGGAGAAAGAATATTTGAAGGAAATATCGTCCGTTTATATTTGGATAGCTAATTGACGAAAGAAAAATCCTGTTATATAATATACAATATGGTGATTATAATGAAAAAAATGAAGTCAGAATTTAATAAGTATGATGTTCGTTTAAGAATATTTTGGCTGGAATGTTTAGGACTATTTTTATTAGATTTTACAGCATTTTTATTAAATATAGTTTTTAAGAATGAGGCTAGAGTATATTTGGACTTTATTTTTTTAAGCATAAGCTTAATACCATTAATTTTATCTTTTATTTTAAAAAGAATAAGTCCTTTTCATTATTTAACTATTCTTATTTCTAATACAATGATAGTAGTTCTTACATTTTTTTTGAAAGATATTTCAAATATTATTGTTTTTCTTTACGCTTCTTTTAATATTTTATTTACTTATGTTTTGTTTTATGGAAAAAAAAGAAGAATATTGCTTTCTTTAGAGACAATATTTTATATGATAATTGGACTTTATTTGGCTTTTTTATCGGAAAATAAATTTCTTTATACAAATTATTTTATCCAGACAGCAATTTTTAATGTAATCATGGTAATTTGCTTTCATTCTGTCTTCTCTATGTATAAAAATCAAGCAAAAGAATTAAAGGAAATTAATCAACAAATAAAAGTCTCTTCTTTAAAAGATCCTCTGACAAATCTTTGGAATCGAACTTATATGAATATATTATTAGATAATTTGTTAGAAGAAAAAATACCTTTCTCTATTGCAATGTTTGATGTAGATTTCTTTAAAAAAGTAAATGATACTTATGGACATATAGTTGGAGATAGAATACTAGAAAAATTCTCTAAAATCATCAAAGAATCAATTCCTTCCAATGCAAGTGCAATTCGTTATGGAGGAGAAGAATTTTTGGTAATTTTTCCAAACAAAAACGTGAAAGAAGTTTATTCTATTGCGGAATTAATTAGAGAAACTTCTCAAGATGAATTAAAACTACAGGATATGGTAAAAGCTATAACTATTAGTGGTGGAATTAAAGAATACAATCAAATTCTTTCTAAAGAAGAATTTATTAGTGAAGCAGATAAAAAGTTATATCAAGCAAAAAAAGAGGGAAGAAATAAAATTGTATCGTAAGATACATTTTTTTTTATAAAAAAAATAGAATTAATTAGGAGGACTAGTTATGTTAATGCTTACAAAATTCGTTTTAGTAACAATGATAGGTTTTTTAATTTCTATATTATTGGGAATACTATTAATTCCTATTCTACATAAATTTAAGGTAAATCAAACTTTAAGTATTTATTTATCAGAAAGACATAGTAGTAAAAAAAATACTCCTACTATGGGAGGAATTATATTTATTTTTGCAACAATGATTACACTGATTGCTTTATTTCTTTTGGGAAAGATTTCACTTTCTTATAACTTTTTAATTGTTATTTTTACATTTTTAGGTTATTTTTTTATTGGATTTATGGACGATTATTTAATTATTAAAAGACACAATAATAATGGACTTTCAGAAACTCAAAAATTATTGTTGCAGGTAATTATTGCTATTATTTTTTTCTATTTTTTCTTACTTGCTAATAACGAACCATTGCTTTGGGTTCATTCTCTTAATATCAAACTAGATATTGGTTGGTATTATGGACTTTTTATTTTACTAGTTTTGATTGCTAGTAGCAATGCAGTAAATTTAACGGATGGATTGGATGGGTTAGCAACAGGACTTTCTTTTTTAGCTTTTTTAACATTTGGAATTATTACAGCATGTACTGGTTGGTTAGATGGTTATATTGAAATTGCTATTTTTTGTTTTACTTTATCAGGAGCTTTATTAGGATTTTTAGTGTTTAATGCAAATCCAGCAAAAATATTTATGGGAGATACAGGCTCACTTGCTTTAGGAGCAACTTTGGGCACAATTGCAATTTTAACAAGACATGAATTACTTTTAATTGTAATTGGAATTGTCTTTGTCATTGAAACATTGTCTTGTGTAATTCAAAGGTATTATTATAAGTTAACTCATAAAAGAATTTTTCCGATGACTCCAATTCATCACACTTTTGAAAAATTAGGATGGAATGAAAGAGATATTGTAAAATTATTTTGGATTATTGGAATGCTTGGATCTATGGTCGCAATTATTTACGGAGTTTGGTTATAGAAAATGTTTAATCTCATAAAATGTATAAGGTGGTACTATGAAAAAACCTGATATTTTATTATTCATAACAATTATCATAATTTCTTTATTTGGAATTATTATGATTTATTCAGCTTCATATGTTTGGTCAGAATATAAATTTAATGATCCTTATCAATTTGTAAAACATCAATCTTTATTCTTTTTGATTGGTGTTGTTTGTATGTATTTTATTAGTAAGATTAATTACCATATTTACTATGAAAAAGCAAACATATTATTGATGATTGTGTTAATCCTTTTAATATTAGTAATTATTCCAGGAATAGGAACTGTACGTAATGGTAGTCGTAGTTGGTTTGGAATAGGACCTTTTGGAATTCAACCTAGTGAAGCAGCTAAGTTGGTTTTAATTATTTTTACTTCTAAGTATTTAAGTAAAAATGAAAATTTATTAAAATATATAAAAAAAGGCGTTTTTCCTATATTAGGGATTACTCTTTTTATCTTTGGATTAATCATGCTTCAACCAGATTTTGGAACAGGTGTTATTTTAGTAATGAGTGTCATAGGATTACTATTTGTAGCTGGCGTTGATTTAAAATTTTTTTTAGGACTTGGCGCTATTGGAGTTGTTGGAATCGTAGGTTTAATTTTAGTTGCCCCATATCGTTTACAAAGAATTTTATCTTTTTTAAACCCATGGAGTGATCCATTAGGAAGTGGATTTCAAATCATTCAAAGTTTGTATGCAATAGGACCAGGAGGCCTATTTGGATATGGTTTTTTAAATTCAAGACAAAAACATTTTTATTTACCAGAACCACAAACAGATTTTATTTTTTCTATTATTAGTGAAGAATTTGGTTTTATGGGAGTGGTTATTGTAGTCAGTTTATTTTTGATTATTATTATAAGAGGATTTCAAATTGCTAGAAATACAAATGATAAGTTTTCAAAATATTTATCTTTTGGTATTATTTTTGAACTAGCTTTTCAAGCAATTTTAAATCTTATGGTGGTTGTAGGATTAATTCCTGTAACAGGTGTAACACTTCCATTTTTATCTTATGGAGGATCTAGTTTATTAATTACCTTATGTGGAATGGGAATTGTTTTAAATATTAGTAGATATCAAAGGTAAGTAATTTTTTGATTATATTAATCACAAAAAGAGAATTAATAAAATTTTCCTTAATTTGAATGATAGATATGAATTTAGAAAAGATTACAACATTTAAAATATGAATAGTGGTAAATGACTAAACTATTTGGAGGTTAAAATTGAAAAAAGAATTACGGAGGTTAAAATTGAAAAAAGAATTACGGAGGTATTTATGCAGTTCTTATCAAAGTTATAAATATAATATTTTTAA
>RKAN01000061.1 GCA_014845975.1 bacterium
GCTTCTTAGAGGCTTCTAAAGAGATATATCTATTTTACAAATTTTTTATTGCCATATAGGATAAGACCCCTCCTAGAGGCTCTTATGAGGCAATAAAGGCATCTAATGATTAATCCTTAGTTACAACAGTACAATTTAGTTGATTGCTTAAGAAATCATCAAAAGATTTGACTTTAAAATACTCATCCAACTCTTTATCAGTGTATGCTGCAATAGAGTCTTTACCTAGTCCTGATTTACTAATGTATTCATTGAATACATTTTGAGAACAATTATTGTCAAAGTCCGGTGCTGCGTAGTAAGTTTTTCTATCATTCCTAAAGGAATATCTTTCGGCTCTATATCCTAAAGCCAATACCTCTCTACCAAACACATTATTACTTACTGCTTCACGATTATTATAAGTACACCAGTTACGATATTCTTGATAATATCTAGATTTAACAATAATGGTCTTAACAGGATATAAACCGCAAAACTCCGCAACATTATTACATTCCAAGAAGTATTGTTTAGTTGCTTTAACAACCGAATCTGGAATAGTAAATCTACCTTGGTCCAAAACTTTCTTAAAAGCTTTTAGTGCTCTAGTAGCAATAATTCGTAATGATTCCTTAGAGCATAATTTATCTTCGATATTAATATCACGATTGTTGTTTGAATCAGTAAACACTGAACTAAAAGGTATTACAACAAATCTATCAGTAATATGAAGACCTGTTTCTTTAAAATCAATTACTTCATTAACAGAGAATAACATCTTACAATGTGGTGTTATCTCAGTATCTCCTACTGCTATAGTTTCACCTGATATGATTCTCGTAATAAGAGATGTGTTAATATACTTCGGTTGCTTTTGATCTTCAGAAATATTAACACAGCTATTTGAAAGTTTTTTAACAGTAGATTTACTACCAGCCTTAGAACCACTTAGGTTCTCCAAGTGTTCATGAGAACATTGACCAGGTTCTAAAAGACTTTCTATGATACGGAACACTTTTGACTTTCCGTTTCTGCCACAACCTTTAAAGATAAAGGCTTTACATAGCTTAGAAGTATTAGTTAAAGAATAACCAATAACCTCATATAAGAGATTTTCAATCTCCTTATCTCCACATGTGATTGCAGAGAAGAAATTATTAACATCAGATAAGCTCTTTGAATTTGATGTTAAAATACTTTGGTCTAAGTTGTTGACAGTTAAATCAGCAACTAAACCATTTAATTCAGATATTAAGTTTTGCATAAATAAAATTCCTTTCTTATAAACTAAAATCAATTGGGTTAGCATTAAAGATGCTAGATAAATATTCGTCTATCTCATTTTCAGATAGTCCTAAACTTCTATACATGTCGTATATAGTTTGATAAAAGTTATTCTCCATCATTGAATCTCCTTTCTAAGTCTTCAGTTGTTAAATCCTCAAGTTTTAAGGATTCTTGAATTGTTGAATATTCATTATAGGTTTGTGGTCTATAATGGTCATCAATGTCACGCCAGATTATTTGATAGACTTCATCAAAATAATGGTTAGTATTCTTAAGGATTCGGCATAATTCAAAATATGTAGGAAGTGCTCTATAATTTTCTATTGCACGTAGTCGCTCTACATCCATATTGCATTCTCGGGCTAACTTCCTAAGCTTAATATTTTGAATCTCACGAATCCTGCGTAAGTTCATACGCATGATTAATCATTCCTTTCTGTAGATTCATTATTGGTTAATTCATTAACCGTATTCAAATAATTTAAATTGAGATTAAGGTATTCAACTACTTTGTCCATTGGAAGCATATTACACGGCAAGAAGTAATTCTCTTGTTCCAATTGATATCTCAATTCTTTCATAAGCTTTAGAGTAGTATTCTTTCCCGTATTAGATAGTATTTTAAAATCTTGGCTCGAACACCATGGTTTAGAAACAATCTCTAAAGTTTGTTTTGCAGATAAATTTTTCATAATGGTTCTCCTTTCTATAGATTTTGATATAGCTTGAGTTTTAATACATCATCAAAATAAGTTTAGAGTTAAGTATTCTGATATGTTATTAATTTCATGCTATATAGTATATTACGAAAAAGTAGCATGTCTCATTTGAGCACTACTTTTCATAACTTTTAGTGAGGTTAAAAATACATCCCTCTTTCCCTCACTAAGTATAAATACGATTTCGTGAGCACTCTCAATTGCGAAAATAGGGAAAAAAGTGAAATTTTATGAAAAAAGTTTAAAAAATTATAATAATTACACATTTTTTACAAAAAATTACTCAAATGGCAATTCAAACCTAGTTGAGATTCGTATATACACTTATAGGGATAAAAAAAGAGTTAATGAAAAATTAACTCTTACAAAATGATGGGAGGAATGTTTATGCCTATATATCAAGAAAAGGATAAAAAGAAAATTACTAAAGATGGTAGAAGTTGGTACTTTAGAGTTCCATATGTAAATATATACGGAAAAAGAATTCAACATATGAGTGGTAAATATCTAACAAAAAAGGAAGCTCAACAAGCAGAAAGGAAGTTTCTTGCTTCTATTAAAGATAAATCCGATAATTCAGATATGAGATTTAAAGATTTATATTTAGCTTTCTATGAATACCAAAAAGACAAAGTTAGAGAAACAACTTTTCAGACATATTATGATAGAGTTCCTTTTTTGGAATATCTCGACAATATAAAATTAGAAGACTTTAATATCAATCATTTTGAATCATGGAAGAAAATAGTAAACAGTAAAAATATAGCAACAAGTTATAAAAACGATATACTAAAGTTTTTAAAAGCTATTTTGAACTTTGGAACAAAATATTACAACTTCAATTTTAATTCAGTCTATAATAAAATGACTAGTTTTAGGAATCCTAATGAGATGCCAAAAGAAATGGACTATTATACTTATGAAGAATTCAAACACTTTATTAGTTATGAAACTGATTTAAAATACAAATGCTTATTTGAAACACTTTATTATTGCGGTTTAAGAAATGGTGAAATGAGAGGACTTACTTGGGATGATATTGATTTCAAAACAAAAAGGATTCGAATAAACAAGCAAATACCTACTCGATATACAAGTAAGAACTGGAAATTTACTCCAACTAAAACAAAGAATAGTACAAGAACAATAGCAATTGCTGATACCTTGTTTGAGCATTTATTAGAATTATATTCTAATGTTTCCCAAAAACCTAACTTTCAAAAAAAATGGTTTGTTTTTGGAGAAGCAGATATACCTATAGTTGCTGATAACCCAAGTGACCGTCAAAGACTAATTTGCAAAAAAGCCAATATTAAGAAAATTAGAATTCATGATTTTAGACATAGTTGTGCTTCGTTCTTAATTAATAATGGAGCAAATGTAACACTTGTAGCAAAGTATTTAGGGCATACTAAAATTGAGGAAACATTAAATACATATACACACTTATTTGATAGTTCAGAAAACAATGTTATCGATATAATTAATAAGAAAGAGAAATTAGATAAAATACAATCTTCTGGCACAGAGGAATTAACCAAAATTGTTGATGATTTATGTAGTAAAGGAATATCTGTGGATGACATATTAAATCAGCTAAAAAACATAAAAAATCAATAAAATAAGAGATAAATAAGATATATTCATCTCTTTATATTTGTGCTAATGCTTGTAAACCCTTTATTTTAGGGGAAAAAAATGAGTGGCAATTAATCATGCCACTCTTCAGGGGGTTTTGGTATACACTCTCAACTGTTATCGTAAGAGTGTATGCGTGAATACCATCACGCTATTATCATTATAAATGCTTTGTCTTAAAAAGTCAAATTAATCTAAATCAATGGAATTTTCAATATATTGAATTAGTTCTGTAGAATCATTATTCTTTAAATAAATTTCACTGTCTTCTTTTGCTTTTAGTAAAATAGGATAATCGTTTTTTAGATTAGCTAATTTAAATACCATATCTCCACTCTGTCTTAAACCAAATAAATCTCCACTTCCACGAAGTAAAAAATCTTCTTCACTAATTTTAAAACCATCATTCGTTTTTGTTAAAATATTTAATCGTTCTGTTTCTCTATTACTAATTAAAATACAATAAGATTGAATGCTATTTCTACCAACTCTTCCTCTTAATTGATGTAAAGCAGAAAGTCCAAAACGAAAACTATCAAAAATAACCATCAATGTTGCATTTGCTACATCAATTCCAACTTCTATGACAGTAGTGCTGATTAATATTTGAATTTTATTTTCTTTAAATTCATTCATTACTTCTTCTTTTTCTGTATTTGTCATTTTACCATGTAAAACGCCAATTTTATATAATTTTCCAAAAGCTTTGTTCATATTTTCTTCTAATTCAAATACATTTTTCAAATCACTTTTATCACTTTCTTCTATTAAGGGAGCAATAACATAAGCTTGATGTCCTTTTTTTAGTTCGCTATAAATACTCGTAAGAACATCTTTCATGTCACTTTCTTTTTTTAAAGTAGTAATAATTTCTTTTTTTCCATTTGGAGTAGTTTTAATGGAAGAAATATCCATATCTCCATATAATGTTAAAGCGTAAGTTCTAGGAATTGGAGTAGCACTCATATACAAAATATCTGGTGTTACTCCTTTATTCTTTAAGTTACTTCTTTGGTTTACTCCAAATCGATGTTGTTCATCTGTAATTACAAGTCCTAAATTTTTATACTTCACATCATCTGAAATCAAAGCATGAGTTCCTACTATAAAATCGATTGTTCCATCTTGTAATTTTTGATACAATTCTCTCTTTTCTTTAGCCTTTAATTTTCCAGTTAGGAGTGCTATATGAATATCATAATCTGCAAATAATTTTACTAAATTTTCATAATGTTGGATAGCTAAAATTTCAGTAGGAGCCATTAAAGCACTTTGATATCCACTTAAATAATTAATAAACATACTAATAATTGCTACAATTGTTTTACCACTACCAACATCACCTTGTAATAAACGATTCATTCTTTTTTCATTTATTAGATCATGATATATATCATCAATAGCTTTCAGTTGATCACTAGTTAGAGAAAATGGTAAAGAATTAATAAATTTTTGTACACTATCATAATCTACATTTCTTTGTAATCCAATTTTATTTTTTTTATTATTTTTTAAATAATTCATTTTTAACATAAATAAAAATAACTCTTCATATTTTAATCGATTAATAGATTTTTCAAATTCTTTGATATTTCTTGGATCATGAACATTTTCTATAGCTTTCATTTTAGAAGGAAAACGATATTTATCTTGAATAGCTTCTGGAATATAATCTTTTATTTTTGTTTTACTTTCTAAAGCTTCTTTTATGTAAACAGCAATTTGGTGATTACTCATTCCATAAGTTGTATGGTAAATAGGTTCTAAGTACTCTCTTAAAATTCTACCAAATCTCATTTCACTTGCTACAATGCTATTATGTTTTTTGTCTAATTTTCCAATAAGCGTAATTGATGTACCAATAGAAAGTTTGCTTTTTAAATAACCACGATTAAAAATTGTAATTGTGTATAAATTATTTTCAGTATTTAATTTAAATGTCATCTTTTCTAGTTTACGATTAAAATGAAATAAAGATGGTGTTGTTTCAATAATGCCATCCATTACTATTTTATCCCCATCTTCTAATTCATCAATATTACTTCTTTTTATATCATTATAGCGAAATGGATAAAAAGTAATTAAGTCTTCCATCGTTTTAATTCCTAATTTATTTAGAATTTTAACACTTTTAGGTCCAATTCCTTTCAAATCTTCTAAGTTAATAGTAATCACCTTCTAGAACAATACTAGCAAACATTTGTTTGAATGTCAATTTATTTTTAGAACATATTTTTGTTTTTATTATTTTTTTCCAAATTATCCTAATTTTTTCTTGACTTTTAGAGTCTTTTCGGTTAGTATATAAAGCACCAGTTCGGAAAATCCGAATTGGCGCTAGTATCACACTAGCCAACCCCTTTTTATTCTTTTATGAAACTGTTCTCAGGGGGACAGTTTCTTTTTTTTACAAAAAAAAATGATAATAAATATCATTTTCCCCTTTTGATTTCTATTAGAAATCTATTCTTTCATGTCTGTTCCCAGATATGTAAGTATATGTTACTTACAATTTGAGTATAACATAACTTTTTTTGATTTTTATCTATTTATGTCAAAAACTTGTACTCTTTACACAAGTTTACAAGTTAAAAAAAATAATCCATTTTAATAGGTGTTTATGTATGGGAGGATAAGGATAGGTTTGCTTGAACTTGTTTCAACCAATCTCTTGAATTCAAAATTCAAGAGGACTCCTAATCCATTCTAGCACAAATCTTAAGAGGTTGAAATATAGAAGGACTCTCCTTCTGCACGCCCGTGCCTGGAACGCACAAAAATGTGCAAAAGAAAGAAAAGAAAAA
>RKAN01000100.1 GCA_014845975.1 bacterium
AAAAATCTGGAAGAAGCAAAAACAATAAACCAATTAATTTCTAATTTAGATAAGGGATTTTTATATAAAGAAACAATTTATAAAGTAAAGAGGTGATTCTATGAAGAAACCAGAACTTTTGGCTCCAGCTGGTGATTTAGAAAGACTGAAATATGCGCTTCACTATGGTGCTGATGCAGTATATATTGGGGGACCAAGTTTAGGACTTAGGGCAAATGCAATCAATTTTACTTTTGAAGAAATTCAAGAGGGAGCAGAGTATGCACATCAACTGAATAAAAAAGTATATGTAACGGTAAATATTGTTTTACATAATAAAGAAATTGAAGAAGTTATTGATTATTTAAAAAAATTAGAAGAATGTCAGGTGGATGCCATCATCGTGAGTGATCTTGCCATTATTGAATTAGCTTTCCAGTATACAAATTTAGAAGTCCATCTTTCTACACAAGCTTCTACTATGAATTATGAAACATGTCAATTTTATAAAGATTTAGGTGTTACAAGAATCGTCTTAGCTCGTGAAATGTCCAAAAAAGAAATAAAAGAAATTAAAAAGCATGTTGATATTGAATTAGAATGTTTCATTCATGGTGCTATGTGTGCAGGAATTAGTGGTAGATGCGTAATGTCAAATGTACTTACAGCAAGAGATGCAAATAGAGGTGGATGTAGTCAAATTTGTCGTTGGGACTTTGAACTAGAAGATCAAGAAGGAAAGAAAATTCGAGGGGACAAAGATTTTACTTTCTGTGCAAAAGATTTGTCACTTCAAAAATACATTCCTGAAATGATAGAACTTGGTATTGATTCTTTTAAAATAGAAGGAAGAATGCGTTCTATTTATTACATTGCTACTATTGTCGATATTTACCGAAGAATTATTGATGAATATATTCACAATAAAGATCAATTTCAATATAATGTAGAGTATGAGAAAATTTTAAGAAATTGTGCGAATCGAGATGCTACCGTTCAATTTTATGATGGAACTAATGATTCTAGTTGTGGTTATTATAATGGAAGAATAGAAATATCCAACCAAGACTTTTTAGGAATTGTGCTAGATTATGATTCCAAAGAAAAAAGAGCAACTGTAGAAATGAGAAACTATTTTAAAAAATTTGATCAAGCTGTTTTATTTGGACCTGAAATAGAACCATATGAGTTTCAAATTACTGATATCTATGATGAAGAGAACAATTTAATAGAAGTGGTTAGACATCCAAGACAAATTGTTAAAATAGCGCTTTCTAAAGAAGCTCATAAAAAGGATTTAATTCGGTTAAAAAGTTGACAAACAAGATGACATGTAGTATTATCTTGTAAGTAAAAAAAATTATAGAGGTGACTAAAAATGTCAAATAGATATTACTTAACTCAAGAAGGGTTAGAAGAATTACAAAAAGAATTAAATTACTTAAAAACTGAAAAAAGACCAGCCGTGATTAATGCTTTAAAAGAAGCTAGAGCGTTGGGAGATCTAAGTGAAAATGCTGAGTATGATGCTGCTAGAGCAGAACAAGCAGAAGTAGAAGGTAGAATCAGTCAATTAGAAGTGATGATTGAAAAATCAGAAATTATTGAACAAGCTTCCACTGATAAAGTATCAATTGGATCTAAAGTAACCATTCAATATGTTGAAGATAATGAAACAGATACTTATACAATTGTTGGAACAAGTGAAGCAGATCCTTTTGCAAACAAGATTTCTAATGAATCGCCTATAGCAAAGGCAATCTTAAACCTAAAAGTTGGAGATGTTGCGACAGTTGTTTGTGATGCTGGAAATTATCAAGTGAAAGTACTAGAAATTGCTTAGAAGAAGGAGAATTATATGAAAAATACAAAAGAAATTATTATTACAATTGAAGGGGAAAAATGGCAAGAAGCTATTGATAAGGCTTTTGTTGAAGCTAATAAAAAAGTTAAAATCGATGGATTTAGACAAGGAAAAGCTCCAAAAGATGTTTTCTTTAAAAAATATGGGAAAGAATCTTTATATTTAGATGCAGCTGATTTATTATTAAATGATGCTTATAAACAAATGATTGATGAAAATAAAGATTTAAAAATAGCAGCACAACCATCTGTTGCTTTACGTTCTATTGATGAAAATAAAGTAGAATTTGCTTTTACTTTGACACTTTATCCAGAAGTTAAATTAGGAAAATATAAAAAATTAGGAGTAAAAAAAGAAACTATTGAAGTAACAAAAGAAGAAATTACTCAAGCGATTGACGAGATGCGTAATCGTTATGCAGAAAATGTTACAAAAGATGGTGATATTCAAAATGGTGATATAGCTATCATTGATTTTGAAGGATTTAAAGATGGTGTTCCTTTTGAAGGAGGAAAATCAGAAAATTATTCTTTAGAAATTGGTAGTCATACATTTATTCCTGGCTTTGAAGAACAACTAGTTGGATTAAAAGCTGGAGAAGAAAAAGAAATTGAAGTAACATTCCCAGAAGATTATCATTCAGAGGATTTAAAAGGACAAAAAGCTATTTTCAAAATTAAAGTAAATGAAGTAAAAGAAGTAAAAGTACCTGAATTAGATAAAGATTTCTTTGAAGATTTAGGCATGGATGGAATTGATTCAAAAGAATCATTAGAAAAACAAGTAGAAGAAAATATTAAAACACATAAAGAAGCTCATGCTGAAGATCATTTCATTGATGAATTATTAAATAAAGCAATGGAAGATATGACTGTTGAAGTACCTGAAGCTATGGTTTCAGAAGAAACAGATAGAATGTTACGCCAATATGAAGAGAATTTAAAAATGCAAGGTATTACATTAGAACAATTCTATCAATTTACAAATTCTGATGAAGCAGCTTTAAAAGAACAAATGAAAGAAGAAGCTTTAAAAAGAGTAAAAGAACGTTTACTTTTAGAGGCTATTAAAGAACAAGAAAAGATTGAAGCTACTGAAGAAGAAGTTGAAAAAGATGCAGATGATTTAGCAACAAAATATAACATGAAAAAAGATGAATTTTTAAATCTATTTGGTGGACTAGAAATGGTTAAATATGATCTAGAAATGCGTAAAGCAATCGAATTCTTAAAGGACAATAATTAATTGTCTTTTTTCTTTGAAAAAAGTGTTATAATAATGGTGGTGAATTTATGAGATTAAAAAATGTAAAAGGTGCAACAACTGTTGTTGAAAATTCTGTTTATTTGATTAAAAACCCAGAACAGTATAAAGGAAAATTTGAAAGTTTATTCTTTAATCAAAATCCAATTCGTATAGAAATTGGAATGGGAAAAGGCAATTTTATTATTGAAAATGCGAAGAAATATCCTAATATTAACTTCATCGGAATTGAAAAGTACGATAGTGTTATGATTAGAGCAGTACAGAAGTTAGACACTTTAGAATTAAAAAATTTAAAATTAATTCGAATGGACGCTAATCGGATAGAAGAAGTATTTGATCATGAAATTGATTTAATTTATTTGAACTTTTCCGATCCTTGGCCAAAGGCAAGACATGAAAAAAGAAGACTGATGAGTCCTAATTTTTTAAATAAATATAGTTTAATTTTTAAAAATAAGAATCGTATTGAATTGAAAACAGATAATAGAGTATTATTTGAATATGCTATCAAAACATTTAATGAAGAACATTTTAAAATTGATGATATATGTTTAAATTTGTATGCTGAGGATACATCGAATAATATTCCAACAGAATATGAATTGAAATTTAAAGAACAGGGTTTTCCAATTTATCAAATAAAAGTACAAAAATAGGAGACATTTTGTATACAAATCAAAACAATAAAACTTCCTAAATTGTAAATTATTTGTTATAATTATTATAAGAGTGGTGAAGCATGAGGAATATATTAAAGAAATTTACTGTTTTCCTGTTATTGATAACTCTGACTTCTGGTTGCACAATTGTAAGAATTGATACCAGTAGTATGGATAATATTATCAATGTTGTTTTATCTAAAGATAATCAACTTTACAATAAAATAGGAAAAGGATATAAATACTATAAACCAAGAGGAGTATCCTCTATTGATACCAATGAATTAAATGACATTTTATATTCAGAAGGAAATTATTATTATTTATATATTGATGCTGTTAGTTATTACTATAAAACTGAAATTGAATATAAAGAGAATAAAAATGCTTATTACTCTAGAAAGATAGATGGCGATAAACAGGGATATATTGAGATCAATCAAAAAGGCGAAAAATATCTTATTGAGTTTGTTTACAACTATGCAAAAATAGAGGCGTTGGTAGAAAAAAAAGATATTAATAAGGTAATTTTAGATGCTTCTTATATTTTATCTACAGTGAAGTTTAATGATAATATCATAGCATTGATGTTAAATGACGAATATTTTATAAATAAAGAAGAACAGTATGATAAATTTAAATCTAAAGAAGAAACAACTTATTTCTTACAATATAGTGATGAAGAAATAAAAAAATAGAGGTGAAATTATGGGATTATTTGATAAAGTTAAAAATTTATTTACAGAAGAAGTTGAAGAGGAAGTTAAACCAGTAAAAAAGGAAACAAGATATGTTGAACCACAACCTCCTAAAAAAGAAGAGGTTGTAGCATCTGTAATTAGAGAAAAGGAAGAAGAAAAACAACCTCCAGTTCCAACGAAGGAAGAGAAGTTTGTATTTTTTTCAGATGACGATTTTAAAGACTTAGAAAAGCCAAAATTGGAACCTAAAAAGGTAGAAAAAAAAGAAGAAAAACCAGTTGCTTATAAAGGTGCAGTTCCTCAAATTAAACCTGAACCAAAGAAAGAATTTAAACCATCTCCAATTATTTCTCCTGTTTATGGAGTACTTGATAAAAATTATAAGAAAGATGAAGTTGTTTCAAAGAAGGTATCATCTAGGATTTATAAAAGCTCAACTGTTACAGTAGATGATGTAAGAAATAAGGCTTATGGTACTTTGGAAGATGATATTAAGGACGACTTATTTGGAAAAGCTTATATTGAAGAAACAAAGGAAGAACCTGTAGAAAATGATATTAATATTTTCGAAGAACTTGAAAAATATGAAGAAAATGAACCAGAAAAGATTTCAAGAAGTACTAGTGATGTAGATGAAATATTTGGAAAATTAGACAATAAAAAAGATGAAATATTAGATGAATTAGATAACAAAAAAGATGAAATATTAGATGAAATTGATACGAAAAAATCTAGTTTGAATTTGTTGTCAGAGGATTATGAATCAAAAGACGAAAAAAAGATAGATGATTCTGATATAGCTGAAAGATTATCAGATGTGGAAAATATAGAAAATGAGGAAGATGCGGATTCTTTAGCACAAAAACTTGAAGATCAAAAAAAGAAGTTAGAAGAAATTAATAATTTAATGGATGAAAACGAAAAAGTTACAAAGAATAATACTGATGAAGTAAAAGAAAATGATAATTTAGATGAGAGTGAACTTTTTAATTTAATCGATTCTATGTATGAAAAAAAGGATGATGAGTAATGGCTTGCATGAATGAAATATTCCCTATCATATTATATGTTCTCGGTAGTATACTATTAATAGCTTTAATTGTTTTGACAGTTAAAGTGATTAAGACCGTAAAGAAAGTAAATGAAGTAGTAGATGACTTAAATAATAAGTCTAGAAAATTAAATGGTGTTTTTGATATTGTAGATAATGCTACTGATGCATTGTCTATTATGAGTGATAAAGTTGTTAATTTTTTAGTAAATGGAATTGTCAATCTATTTACAAGAAAGAAAAAGGAGGAAAAAGACGATGAGTAAAAAGAAAAGTGGCTTAGGAAAGTTATTTGCTGGCGTAGCAATTGGAACAGGATTGGGAGTTTTGTTTGCACCTAAAAAGGGAGAAGAAACACGAAAAGAATTAAAAGAAAAAATTGATGAACTAATAAATCGTGCAAAGGATTTAGACAAGGAAGAGGTCAAAGAAACTATTCAAAACAAAATTGAAGAAATTCAATCAGAACTTGCTGATCTTGATAAAGAAAAAGTAATCAAAATTGCTAAGAAAAAGGCAGCTCAAATTCAAGATATGGCAGAAGAATTAGTAGATTATGCGGTTGAAAAAGGAACTCCAGTTTTAGAAAAAACCGCTAATGCTGTTCGTGAAAAAGCAATTGATGTAACAAAACAAGTACTAAAAAAATTAGAAGAAAAGTAAGATTATTGGTTATCGATAATCTTTTTTTTTGCTATAATGAAGTTGGTGATAATATGAAAAAAATGGATACTGCGAA
>RKAN01000005.1 GCA_014845975.1 bacterium
CCGGTGCATCCAAAGCATATAAATTAAAAAATATATTATTTCAAAATCGATACGTTATATTATCTCTATTTCTTGGTCTTATTTTATTATTATATCTATGTAATACTTGTTTTTCAGTAGAAGTTATTCATAACGATGAAGAAATTAGAAATTTATTATTAGAAGAACTAAACGAAAAAGGAATTAAAAAATATCACACGAAAAAAAACTATCAGCAACTTCAAAAAATCAAAAAAGAAATATTAGAAAAATATAAAGAAAAAATAGAATGGTTAGAAATTGAAAATGTTGGTACCAAATATATTGTAAGAGTAGAAGAAAGAATTATTACAAAAGAAGACAAAACTTATCAGAAAAGAGATATCGTCGCAAAAAAAGATGCACTAATATTATTTGTCGAAGCAAAACAAGGAGAAATTGTAGTTCCTAAGAATACCTATGTAAAAAAAGGAGATACTATCATTACAGGAGATATCAAATTATACGATACTTCTAAAAATAGAATTATGGCAGAAGGAGAAGTATATGGTGAGGTTTGGTATAAAGTTACCATTGAGTATCCTCTTAGCTATAAAGAGGAACGAATTACAGGGAAAAAAAAGAACGTTTTAGCTGTCCAATTTTTACACAAACAATTTGATTTATTTAATTTTCATCCTTTTCAAAATAAAAAAACTGAAGAAAAAGTATTATTAGAACATTCCTTTTTACCAATAAAATTTGTTGTTCAAAAACAAAAAGAACTAGATGTTATAGAAGAAGACTTAAACGAAAAACAAGCAATTGACAAAGCCATAGAAGAGGCAAAAGAAAAAATACAGTCTAAATTAAAAGAGAAAGAATACATAATTGATACAAAAAAATTGAAAGTTGAAAAAAATAATAGTAAAATAGTATTAGAAGTTTTTTTCTCCGTTTGTGAAAACATTACAGATTACAAAGAACTTGCTGAAATAGTGGAAGAATAGGTGTTGTTATGTTTGATATAACCGTAAAAAATATCTTAGCAAATACATGGCCCATGATACTTATTATAACAATCATTTTGTCATCTCTTCGAATTGCTTATATTGTAAAATATAAAGAAAAATTTAAATTTTATGAAGAAATGTTAAAATTAGGATTTATTATTTATATTATGAGTTTATTTTACGTGGTTACATTTCAAGATGTTAGTTGGTCAACTTCTAACTTTATTCCTTTTAAAGAAGTATTTCGATATCAATTATTTTCAGAAAGATTTTTTAGAAATGTAGTAGGAAATTTAATTATGTTCATGCCATACGGATTTTTTGTCTCCTATTTTTTAAAGTTAGATCAAAAAAGACAAATATTTTTGATGAGTTTACTAGTTTCTGTTACAATAGAAGTAACTCAATTAATTATAGGACGTGTCTTTGATGTAGATGATATTATGTTAAATGTTTGTGGAGGAATGCTTGGTTATTTTGTTTATCGATTAATTCATAAATTTAAAAGTAAGTTGCCTAATTTTTTCAAAAATGATATTTTTTATAATATTGTTGTCACTTTATTAATAGGAATCATTTTAATTTATTTATTTAGTATTTTGGAGGTAATATAGTGTTTGAAGTATTTAATGAAACAAAAGAAGAAGTAAAAGAAATAGAAAGTATAAAAAAAGTATTAAAAAAAGGAATTGAAGTAGAACAATTAAACAATATTTTATTTAATGTTATCTTAGTAGATAATGAATATATTCATGAACTAAATCGTGATTATCGTCATATTGATAGGCCTACCGATGTAATCACTTTTGCTTTAGAAGATAATAAAGATTTTCCTGAATGTGATACTCGTATTTTAGGAGATATTTATATTTCTATTGATAAGGCTCATAGTCAAGCAATTGAATATGGTCATAGTTTTGAAAGAGAAATTTGCTTTTTAGCAGTTCATGGTTTTTTACATTTGCTAGGATATGATCATATGGAAAAAGAAGAAGAAAAAGTAATGTTTTCTCGTCAGGAGTTGATTTTAAATGAAACCGGTATTACGAAATAAAGATCAAGGTTCTGCATTCATTCGTTATAAAAAAAGTTTTTTCCATGCTATTGATGGATTTATATATGCTTTAAAAAATGAACATAATATGATTATTATTGTTATATGTGCTGTTTTAGCAATATTTGCTGGTTTTACTTTTAAAATTACTTCATTCGAATGGCTATTTTTAATTTTAGTAATTGGTTTAGTAATGGCTAGTGAAATGATCAATACTGCAATTGAAGCTGTTGTTGATTTAGAAACTTCAGAAATTCATCCCTTAGCTAAAATTGCAAAAGATTCAGCTAGTACAGCTACATTAATTTTTAGTATAGTGGCATTTTTAGGAGCACTTATCATGTTTGTTCCTAAATTGATAGATTATTTATATGGAATAGAATTATTTTAATGTATTGTCAAAAAAATAATTATTTGATAAAATTATGTTGTAAAAATAAATCATAAAATAGTTTGACAAAGTCAAACGGGGGGGGTACAAACCCTCTTTTTTGTGATGCAAGAAAGGAATGAAAGAATAATGAAAAAAATAATATTAGGATTTATATTAGGAGGAATTGTATTTACTTTAGGAGGAGTAGTAGCTACGACAGCAATTTCTTCAACTAATGTAACTTATCAAAATAAAACAGTAAATAGTGCATTAGATGAATTGTATGATGAAGCAACAACAGGAAAAGAATTAGTAGCAGCCGCAATCACGAATAAAGGAGTATCTACTACTTCTAATGATTCTTACGAGACCATGGCAACAAATATTAATAATATTGATACAGATCATAGTGAGTTAATCCAAAAAATTAGTAGTTTAGAAAGTAAACATACAAGCGATATTTCTTCCATCAATGGAACACTTAGTAATATAAACCAAAATTTGATTAAAGTGGACACTATAGATTTATCTATGACAACTGGAACCGACACAGGTGGTGCATGGTATTATACAAAATATACTCTCGATTTATCAAAGTATAATAACATAATTGCAATAATTCCAACAATTATTCGTGTTGGTACAGGAATCAATATACCACAAACTGTAGGAATTGAAGGTGGAACAGCAAGCATTTATTACCAAAGTACACATCCAGGTATTACAGCAAATATTAGAGTAACTGTTATTTATAGTTAAAAAGAAAAAACAAATTAGAGATTTAAATCTCTTTTTTTCATGAAGAAAATATTGTATAATGGTAAAAGAATAGGAGAGGGTTGAATGGAGAATGTATTAAGTGAAGAAGAATTAAAAAATATAGATGCCTATTTTAGAGCTTGTAATTATTTAGCGGTAGGACAACTATATTTATTAGATAATCCACTACTAAAAAGACCTTTAGAATTTAGTGATATAAAAAAGAATGTTGTAGGTCACTGGGGAACTGTGCCAGGACAAAACTTTATTTATACTCACTTGAATAGAGTAATAAAAAAATATGATTTGGATATGATTTATATATCGGGTCCAGGACATGGAGGAAATGCATTAGTAGCCAATACTTATTTAGAAGGAACATATAGTGAAATTTATCCAAATATTACAGAAGATGAAGCTGGATTAAAGAAATTATTTAAACAATTTAGTTTTCCAGGAGGAATTTCTTCCCATGTAGCACCAGAAACACCTGGTTCTATTAATGAAGGCGGAGAGTTAGGATATAGTTTGTCTCATGCTTTAGGGGCAGTTTTAGATAATCCTGATTTAATTGTTTCTTGTGTAGTTGGAGATGGAGAAGCTGAAACAGGACCTTTAGCTACTAGTTGGCATATTAATAAGTTTATCAATCCTGCTACAGATGGTGCTGTCCTTCCAATATTACATTTAAATGGATTTAAAATAGCAAATCCTACAATACTATCTAGGATTTCTAAAGCAGAATTAGATTGTTTCTTAAAAGGATGTGGTTGGAATCCATATTACGTGGAGGGATCTAATCCTCTTGAAATGCATGAATTAATGGCAAAGACCTTAGATCAAGTGATTGAAAAAATAAAATCCATTCAAAAACAGGCAAGAGAAACTCAAAATGTGCCAAGACAATTATGGCCGATGATTGTTCTTAGAACTCCGAAAGGATGGACAGGACCTAAGGAAGTAGATGGGAAACCTGTAGAGGGTAGTTTTAGATCTCATCAAGTTCCTATTATCATTAGTGAAAATTCCAAAGAAAATGTCAAGATATTAGAAGAATGGATGAAAAGCTATCATCCAGAAGAATTATTTGATGAACATGGAACTTTAAAAAAAGAAATTAAAGACATAGCTCCAATAGGGGACCACAGAATGGGTGCTAATAAACATGCAAATGGAGGAATTTTACTTCGAGATTTAAAGGTTCCAGATTTTAGAAATTATGCACTAGATATTAAAAAGCCAGGAGCATTTATGGCACAAGATATGATTGAACTAGGTAAATTTGTAAAAGGCATTATAGATGCAAACGAAGATAATAAAAATTTCCGTATATTTGGACCTGATGAGGCTTTATCAAATCGTTTGAATGCTATTTTTGAAAGTACTAATAGAGCTTGGGAGTTACCAATTTCTGCAGAAGATGAATTTCTAAATAAATCAGGACGAGTAATTGATTCTATGCTATCTGAACATTTATGTGAGGGTGCTTTAGAGGGATATTTATTAACTGGAAGACATGGATTTATGCATAGTTACGAAGCATTTATTCGTATTGTTGATTCAATGGCAAGTCAACATGCAAAATGGTTAAAAGTGACAAAAGAATTATCTTGGCGTAGACCAATAGCTTCTTTAAATTATGTTTTATCTTCTCATATATGGCAACAAGACCATAATGGCTATACACATCAAGATCCAGGATTTTTAAATCATTTAGTTACAAAAAAGGCAGATATTACGCGTATTTATTTACCACCAGATGCGAATTGTTTGTTGTCTTGTTTTAATCATTGTATTCAAACAAAAAATTATATTAATGTTATTGTTGCTTCAAAACATCCGCGTCCACAATGGTTAACAATGGATCAAGCAATTAAACACTGTACGGAAGGAATTGGAATTTGGTCTTGGGCTAGTAATGATGAAGGGGTAGAACCTGATATTGTAATGGCTTGTTGTGGGGATACACCAACACTTGAGACTTTAGCAGCAGTTAAAATTTTAAGAGAAAATTTAAAAGATTTAAAAATTAGAGTTGTCAATGTTGTAGATTTAATGAGGTTAGAATCTAATTTAAATCATCCTCACGGATTAACGGAAGAAGATTATGATGCTATCTTTACAAAAGATAAACCAATTATTTTCGCATTCCATGGCTATCCATCTTTAATCCATCAATTAACTTATAAGAGAACAAATAAAAATTTACATGTTCATGGTTATAAAGAAGAAGGAACAATTACAACACCATTTGATATGCGTGTTCAAAATGAAATTGATCGTTTTCATTTAGTAATGGATGCTATTAAATATTTACCAGAATTAGGAAATAAAGGCTCTAATTTATATCAAATATGTAAAGACAAACTTGTAGAACATAAACAATTTATCCATGAATACGGACAAGATTTAGATGAAATTAGAAAGTGGAAATGGGAAGATGACATTGACTAAATAAAAGTCTTTTGTTACAATAAAACTGTCAAAAATGAATAATAATATAGTTTGCTAAAAGCAAACGGGGGGGGGTATAACCCCTCTTTTTAATTGACTAAATGACTAAAATAGTCTAAAATATAAAATATAGGATAAAAGGATAGATATAAGAAAAAATAATAGTAATAAAGGAGAACAAAATGAAGAAAAATGGTTTTACATTAATAGAGTTATTAGCTGTAATAGTCATATTAGCAATTATTGCATTAATCGCAACTCCAACAATACTTGGAGTCATTGAAAAAGCAAAAAAAGGATCATTCAAAAATAGTGTGTATGGATTGATAGATTCAGCAAACTTATATGTTGCAGAACACTTAGAATCAAGCTCGTTAACCTTTACATGTGATGGAAAGAGTTGTTCTTCCAAAGATGGAGGAAAACTTTCATTTAAAGGAAGTGTTCCAAAAAGTGGAAACATAATAGTTGATTCAAAACAAAAAGTAAGTGTAGAGATAATTACAGATGGAACTTATTGTGCAACAGGAAC
>RKAN01000053.1 GCA_014845975.1 bacterium
CCATCAAAATTATTATTTGTGATCATCGCAATAATTCCAGAAGTCGCAATTGGCGGTAACAAACTAGTAATGTTATTAATTCCTGAACTAATAAACATTTGAATAATTACAAATAATTTCTTATTATCAATTTTTAATAAATTTTTAAATATTTGAACATATCGTTTCATCTAATATCCTTATCATATTCAACATCTGTTACTTCATATTTTCTTTGTTTTCCTATAAATGATAAAATTTTTGTTGAAATCCAACCAATTAAAGCCAAAATTAAAAAGTAAACAAATCCCATTAGATTAATCGTTGGAAGTGATTCATTTAAAAGTCCTAAAAGAGATGCTCCAGCACTCATAGAAGTGACTACTGTTAAATTCGATACTGAACTATTTGTAACATCTGATTTAATTTCAAAAAATAAACTCTTTGCTTGATTCAAATGTGTTTGAGTCATATCCCATAAATATTGAATATAGCTCAAAGTATCTCTTAATGTTTCATAACGATATCCAGAAATTGCTAGAAATTCAGTTAATTCAGGATCTGCTTTAACAATTTTTTCTCTAGTTGAAATATAAGTACTCATTTGGTTAATTCTTCCATCAATTAAGTTTACTGTTTTTGAATAACCTTCTAGTTTTGTTGTAAATTTAACAATTTCGGATCCTTTTACATTAACTTTATCTTTAATATTATCAATTTTTTCCCAAATAATTCTATGAATATTTAAATAACGATGTAATTGTCCTTTAAATTCACGAATAAAAACTTGTGATTCAATATAACGTTCAATATTTTCAAGAGATTGTTTTTTATTATTAATAAAATAATATTTATCTCCTCTAACAACATCATATTTTTCACTAGAAAATTCAAAATATTTTTGTTTTTCAGTTCTAGATAACAAATCTGAAATATCTTCTTTGGTAACATTATCGCAAATAATAAAATAAGGATATATGGTTTCTATATGAGCAAGTTCTTTTGGGACAGGTGCTCCCAAACTAAATAAATAATTAAAGGCTGGTGATAACTTATTTTCATAGTAATCTGTAATTTTATCTAAATCAGCAAATAAAGTATCATCACTAACATTTGTATTATTGACCGTAATCAAACCATCTTCAAATACTTTTACTTTCATATTTAGAGCTGTCGTAAATTCAATGTATTCTTCTCCAGCAACACCATAATCAATTTTTCCAATTTCTAAACATTTGCGAAATTCTTGAAGTTTTTCTGGATCTAAATCCAATTGAGATTTACAATCTCTTAAAAAATCATATATTTCTGTTAATTGTAGCATTGTTCTTTGAAACCAGCCACCGATATAAACATTGCTAATCTTCATAATAACATCTCCCTATATTTTTTTTGAAAAGAATTTTGCATCATCAACACCAAATCCATAGTGTTTGTAACAAGCGTGAGCTGCTTCTCTAAAGTTCATAGACCATAATTCCATGCATACACAATTTTTTTCTTTACAAATTCTTGTTACTTCATCAAGCATATGTGTAGCAATATCATGACGTCTATATTCTGGTTTTACACAGACATGATTGATTATTGCATAAGTATTCATTTTTTCATATATTGTTGGGATAATCGTAATTTTTACATGTGCGATAATCTTATCTCCATAACAACCTACCAAATAAATTTGATTAGGATCATTTTTTGTTGCTTCAAACATTTTTGTAGCATATTCCATACTAGTTGTTTCATTGAAACATTCATTACATAATTGAATGATTCCTTCTAAATCTTCTTCTGTTGCTATTTTAAATTTTAATTCCATACAAATCTCCTATCTAACTACTAGGGCGAATCCCTATCTTACTTAGATAATAACAAATATTTCACTATTTGGCTAGTAGTTTTGTCAAATAAATGTCAAAAAAAGTCTAAGATTTTTTCTTAAACTTTTTTCAATTAGATAATTAACTTAGTTTATTTTTAATTAATTCCAATTCTTGTAATTCATGTTCCAAAGTCTCTTTTTCTTTAGAAACCAAATCTACAGGAGCCTTATTTACATAATTTTCGTTACTTAATAATTTTTGTCTTCTTTGAATACTATTTTCTAATCGTTCTTTTTCTTTTTCTAAAGATTCTTTTAATTTGCTTAAATTTTCACTTCCATCATAGTAAAGTGTAACAACACCATCTTGAAAAGCAATTTCAATTTTAGAGCAATTTTCTTTCTTTAAAGAACCTTGATTAATCTTTGTTAAACGATTTACTAAATCAATATGATCACTCAAATATGTATTATCATATTCAATAAAGAATTCTTTTCCAATATTATTTTCTAATTTTATTTTTCTAATTCTACTAATAAGAGCAATAATATCATCTAATCTAGAGTTAAATACTTTAGTTTCATCATAAACTGGATAAGAACTAATCATGATAGATTCTAATGCATTAGGAAGCATCTGATAAATTTCTTCTGTTACATAAGGCATAAATGGATGAAGTAATTTTAATATATTTTCTAGAGTATAAATTAATACGGATTTGGTTGTATTATCCATATTGATTTTAGCAAGTTCAATATACCAATCACAAAAATCATCCCAAATAAAGCTATAAATTTCACTGCCTACTACGTTAAATTCATATTTATCCATATGTTCTCTTACATTTTGAATTAATAAATTTAATTTTGTAACGATCCATTTATCGCTTTCTTTTAAGTTTTCTAAAGAATAATCCTTCATATCAAAATCTTCTAGATTCATTAAAACAAAACGAGAGGCATTCCATAATTTATTAATAAAATTCCAAGTTGATTTTACTTTTTCTTCATCATAACGAAGATCCATTCCTGGAGCTGTTGAAGTAGCCAAGAAAAATCTTAAAGAATCGCAACCATACTTTTCTATTACATCCATAGGATCTACACCATTTCCTAAAGATTTTGACATTTTTCTTCCTTCTTTATCACGAATTAAACCATGAATTAAACAATCTTTAAATGGTCTTGTTTTCGTAAATTCTAATCCTTGGAAAGTCATTCTATTTACCCAGAATGGAATAATATCATATCCTGTTACTAAAACATTATTTGGATAATATCTTTTTAAAGCCTCTGTATCCTCTGGCCACCCCATTGTTGAAAAAGGCCATAATGCACTAGAAAACCAAGTATCTAAGACATCTTGGTCTTGTGTCCATCCTTCTTCTTTAGGAGCTTCTTCTCCTACATAAACTTCATCGCCTTTATACCAAGCTGGTATTTGATGTCCCCACCATAATTGTCTAGAGATACACCAATCATAAGTAATTTCCATCCAGTGATTCATTGTTTTTTCATATCGTTCTGGGACAAAATTTACTTTTGTTTCTGAGTTTTCTTGATTTTTTAATACTGCATCAGCTAGAGGTCTCATTTTTACAAACCATTGTTTTGATAAATATGGTTCTACAACAGCATTGGTTCTTTCACTATGTCCAACACTATGTACCATTGGTTCAATACGAATTAATAGATCTTTTTCTTTTAATTCTTCTAGTAATTTTTCTCTACATTCTTCTCTAGTAAGTCCTTCATAATGAAGTGCATTTTTATTCATTGTAGCATCTTTATTCATTACAACAACGCGTTCTAAGTGATGTCTATTTCCTACTTCAAAGTCATTTGGATCATGAGCTGGAGTAATTTTAACTACACCTGTTCCAAATGTTGGATCAGCATGTTCATCTCCTACAATTGGAATTAATTTACCAACAATTGGTAAAATGACATTTTTTCCAATTAGATTTTGATATCTTTCATCACTTGGGTTTACAGCAACTGCCGTATCTCCAAATAATGTTTCTGGACGAGTTGTTGCAACATCTAAGTAATCACTAGTTCCTTCAATAAAATACTTTAAGTGATAAAAGGCGCCTTCATCTTCTTGATAAATGACTTCTTCATTAGAAAGTGCTGTCATAGCAACTGGATCCCAGTTAATAATTCTTTCTCCTCTATAAATTAAACCCTTATTATAAAGTGTTACAAAAACATGACGGACAGCTTTTGATAAACCTTCGTCTAGGGTAAATCTTTCTTTTGTATAATCTAGACTTAATCCCATTTTAGCCCATTGTCTATGAATATTTTCAGCATATTCTTCTTTCCATGACCAAGCATGTTTTAGCCATTCATCTCTTGTCATACTTCTTGGATCAATTCCCATATCACGTAATTTTTTATCTACTTTCGCTTGAGTTGCAATTCCAGCATGATCCATTCCTGGTAACCATAATGCATCATAGCCATCCATTCTTTTATAACGAATCATGATATCTTGTAAAGTCGTATCCCAAGCATGACCTAAATGTAATTTTCCTGTTACGTTAGGAGGTGGTATTACAATACTATATGGCTTTTTAGATAAATCACCACTTGTAAAATATCCTTTCTGTTTCCAATTTTCATATTTATCTTTTTCTACTTCTAAATGATTATATTTTTTATCTAACATGAACTTCATCCTTTCTGTTATTTTTTCTTTTTGCTTCTTTCAATATATCAGATAACCCATTCATTTCTTTGAAAACAATTTTATCTTCTTCTATCGTTTCAGATAAACCAACACAAGTCTGATATTGTTCAAAAACTAATCTTTGTTCCATTAGCCAAGTAATTTGGCGATCTGTAATAATCTCAGGCAAATAAATGATTACCAAAGAAACTGTATTCTCCGTTTTGACTACTAAATGGTTCATTTTCGCTATTTCACAAGGTGCACCATTATAGTCGTTCAAATCAATTTGAATTGGAGTATTTGGATAATACTTTTTTATAAACTTTTCAATTCCATTATTATGAGCATCTTTTCCTATAATATCTTCACTAAAAATAGGACTTAATATTTGATTTTCATCAGGAATAATAATTAAGTTACCTCTTTTCATTCATTCACCTTCTTCATACAATATTCTATCAAATGTTTTTTTAATTCTTCTAAACGTTCATCTTCTATATAACACTCTAATAAATTAATTTTGTTTTCAATGATATGGTTATTTAAAATATATTGATATGTATATTTAAAATTAATATCATAAATAAATCCTAATAGTCTAAAAACATAATCTACATCCGTTTTGAGAGTTTGATCATGAACAAGTTGATTAGAAAATAACTGACTTAAAATTTCTTCGTTAACAGTTGCTTTCAAGTCTTTGATAATAAGGCCCTGTTCTTTCATAATATCCAACTTATCAGCATCTCTTACAATTTTAGTAAATAAAAGTTTTTTAGAGTCCTCTGTTTCTTCTATTATTAATTTATTATGATTTTTAGTAGCAAATAAAATTAAATCATAATTTTCTATTGAATTAAAATGTTCTTTTAAAATAGAAACTCCTAAATCACCATGATCAACAGAACAAACATCAAAATAAGTTTGATATTTTTGATATTGTTCAAACCTTCCAATGTCATGGAATAAACCACATAATTGTGCGATTTTAGTATCTGCATGAATACTAAGAGCAATCTGTTTGCAAAAATCCATCACTCGATAAGTATGATGAAATTTGTCTAAAATCATCTTATCTTTATAATCAAATGTTTTAACATAATCATTAAATAACTTTAAATAAGCCTTCATATTTTCCTCCAAAAAAAACACGCCCCTATAAGGACGTGATTACGTGGTACCACCTTAATTCATAGATTACTCTACCTTGAAGTCTTAATGCGACTAACAATATATCTTACTATGATTTCTGATATATAGCTCCCAAGCTACCTTCTAATGATTTATTTATTAGTTTTCACCAACCACTAACTCTCTTTCAAATAAAATCATTATACTCCTCTTGTTCTTTGCTTTGACTCTATTATATTCATAAAATTACTTATAGTCAATAATTTGTTTAATATTTTTGATAAGTTAAACGTTTATTTAATTCTTCATAAGCAGAAAAATCATTATCATGAATCGATTTTTCAAGTAACTGCTTTAAAGGAACTCTAATAAGTTCTCCTAGTCCATTTAATTCATAAATATAATCTTCTGAATGACATAAATAATAAGAATAATAT
>RKAN01000099.1 GCA_014845975.1 bacterium
TATTACAACAAATATAAATGGTAATAATATCATTAGTAACATTTTCGAAAATAATGCTTGATTAAATATCATAAAATCACCTAGAGCCATTATATCATTATTTTTTTTTACTGTCTATGAAAAAAACTATCCTTAAAGATAGCTATTTTATTGTTTTTCCTCGTTCTATAATTTCGTTAGGGGACATCCCTGTCAAATTTTTTATTTCATCACTTGTATTTTGATATTGATTTTCCAATTTTTCATTATCTATATCCACTATATGGTCCATAGTTGACTTCATAACATTCATCATTTTTCCACCCATAGGAGATTTAGATAATGCTATTGCAACACTTACTCCTCCTAAAGCTAAGACAATTGCTCTTTTATATATTGTTACCTTTCTTTGTTGTTTTTCCATTTTTAAATTATGAGCAACAATACTATTTTTTATTTTTGCATATACAATGTCAGAATCAATAGAATCTAATACTTCTTTATCTAATTGTTTTTGTTCTTCTTCTTTTCTTGCAAGTAAATCTTCACGATACATTTCTCCCATATGTTCTTTAATTCTTTGATTTAATGTTGGATCAAGATCTTTTTCATATTTTTCATGAACTCTACTCATTCTATTAATATCTATATTATTATTCATATTTATCACCACTAACTCAAGTTTATCATTAAATTACTTAACAAGTCAAATAATTAAGTAATCTTTTTACAAATTGTCGATTAAATGAATATTTTCTAACATAGCTCCTGCTCCAACTGCTACACAAGTAAGTGGACTTTCTGCAATTTGAACTGGAACTTTTAATTCATGAGAAAGTAGTTTGTCTAAACCTTTAATTAATGCTCCACCTCCTGTTAAGGTAATTCCTCTATCCACAATATCCGCTGCTAACTCTGGTGGTGTTTGTTCTAATACAGCTTTTGCAGTATGAACAATAATCATAGAACTTTCTTTTAAAGCTTCTTCTACTTCGTTAGATGTTATTGTTATGGTATTAGGAAGCCCTGAAATTAAATCTCTTCCCCTAACACTCATTTTTTCTGGATTTTTCTTTTCAAAAAAAACATTTCCTATTTTTAATTTAATATCTTCTGCAGTTCTATCTCCTATCAATAGTTTATACTTATTTTTAATATATTTCATAATATCACTATCAAAAGTATTTCCAGCTACTTTAATAGATGAACTAGTAACGATTCCTCCTAATGATAATATGGCAATATCCGTTGTACCTCCACCAATATCAATAATCATATTTCCACATGGTGCCGAGATATCTAATCCTGCACCTACTGCAGCCACTTTTGGTTCTTCTTCTATGAATACTTTTTTTGCCCCAGTTCTTTCTGCTGCTTCTTTGATTGCATTTTTTTCTACTTGTGTAATATTGGAAGGACAACAAATTAAAATTCTAGGCTTGGATAAAAAGCTTTTTGCCCCTGCTTTTTTAATGAAATGATCTAACATCACTTCTGTTGTTTCAAAATCGGCAATTACGCCATCTTTCATTGGTCTTATTGCAGTTACTTTTCCTGGTGTTCTACCTAACATATCTCTTGCTTCTGTTCCCACGGCTAAAGCTTTTTTTGTATTTGAATCAATTGCTACTACACTAGGTTCATTTAACACTACGCCTTGTCCTTTTATATAAATTAAAACGTTTGCTGTTCCTAAATCGATTCCAATATCATGTGCAAACATTATTTCACCCCGTTTTCAAATATTTATTTTTCGTTGATTCACCACCTCTAATATGGCGAATCATAATATGATATTCCATGATTTTTTTAACCTCAATATATTTTTCATAATCAATATGTTTTAATCTTTCTTTTAAATCTTTATGAACTGTACTTTTTGAAATACAAAAAATATTAGCTAATTGTCTGATTGTATCTTTTGTTTTTAAAATATAGTCCGCCTCTTTTAAAACTCGCTCATTAATATTCATAAATTCACTCCTATTTAATTATATAAATAGAATATTTTCTTATGAATAAAAAGAGGTTACCCCCTATAATTCATTTAAATTTTTATCATAATAGTTTTCTGGATCAACAGTTTGTCCATTTATTATTAATTCAAAATATAGATGATTTCCAAAATCTTTGCTTAAGTTATTTGTCCCAGCTTTGGCAATGATGTCTCCTTGAGAAACTTGATCACCAACTTTTACTGCAACATCTTTTAAGCTTTGATAAATACTAACTATATTATTTTCATGTTCTATTTTTACAGTAGTACCTAATGTTTCATCATCTTCTACAGAAATTACTTTTCCATCTAAGACAGCTGTTATATCAAATTCTTCCTTTCCTCCGTAGGAAACTCCACTACTTTGTAGGTACGTATTTTGATATACAATGATTGATTTTTCTTGTGTTGTTTCGTCTGCTTGATAATCATAATAATCTTTTAGGATTGTTACTTCTCCATCCTTATATGGTCTTGCGATTTTCTTTTCGCTCGCAACTACTGGAACTACTTCATCAAAGATTGTATCATTTACATAATTTGTATCTTCTTCTAGTTGATTCGATGTAAATAATCCTTCTATTAAATAAGCAACTCCTACTAATAGGACAAAACCTACACTATAAATCAAATATACAGCTGATTTTCTAAGCTTTCTATTTTCCATTTTCTCACCTCTATTAAGAGTGTTGCCTAAATTTTTAAAATTATACTTTCATTTTAGAAATTTCCACTCCTTGATAGTAATATTTTACAATTTCATCGTAGTGATATCCTTTTAAAGCCATTGCTTGTGCTCCATACTGACTCATTCCAACTCCATGTCCATATCCTTTTGTTTGAATTGTCACGTAATTACCAGATTTACTAATTTCAAAATAAGTTGATCTTAACTGAAATTTTTTATAGATATCATTACCTGTAAATTCTTGATTATTTATTTTTATTTTTTTAATTCTTCCAGTACTTGTTGTTTCTATTATTTCTATTTTTAAATTTTCATTATAATTTAAGTTTAATCGTTCATAAAAATCTTTTAACGAAAATTTTGAAATTTCATTAAAAACAGGAGATATTTCACTATCCCACGAAGAATCTACACTTCTTAAGTAAGGTAAAGCTTGTTGAAATACTTCTTCTGAATTTTCTGTTTTTCCAGTACTTGTTGAAAAGAAAAAAGCTTCTATTACTTTTCCATCGTATGTTAAATATTCACCACTAGTTTCTTTTACGGCAGTTTTAATTTTATTTAAATTTTTCTCGTAATTGTTAGACCATTTTTCTCTCATTTTAGCATCATCTAAATATACTTGGTTCATCACTGTATCCACAACATCATATTCTTGATCATTATTTTGCTCTATTTTTTTTAAAACATAACTCCTAGCAGCTAAAGCTTGTGCTTTTAAGGCTTCCAATTCAAAGTTGGCTGGCATTTCTCCGGCTAATACACCAACAATGTAATCTTCAAATGGAACAACATCAATTGTTCCATTTTCTCTTTTTATTCTTACATTTGTATTATTTACAAATTGAAATTTTACAGAATCCTCTTTTATAAATATTGAAACAATGAAAAAGGGAATTAAAATTACTAAACATGTCATTAAAATTATTTTTTTCATATTTTTCCTTCTTTTTAACCATTATAAAAAGGAAAAAGAAATTTTTTTGTCAAAGCATGGAATTTATGTTATAATTTTTTAAATTTTAAAGGAGGAACTATCTATGATTAAAACGAAAAAAAGAGGATCATTAATTATTATTTCTGGAACAACTTGTGCAGGAAAAGGAACAGTTATTAAAAAACTATTAGAAAGAAATAAAAATATGGTGTTATCACTATCTTATACTTCTAGACCAATTAGAAAAGGCGAAGTGGATGGAATTGATTATAAATTTATTTCTCATGAAGAATTTGAAAGAAAAATAGAAAATGGGGATTTTTTAGAATATGCAAAAGTAAGATATGGAGAATATTTTGGTACTCCAAAAGAAAACATTGACAATCTACTAGAATCTGGGAAAGATGTTATTTTGGAAATTGATGTACAAGGTGCTAAACAAATCAAAGAAAAATTACCGGAAACAATTTTGATTTTTATTATGGCTCCTTCTATGGAGGAAGTAAAAAGAAGAATTAAGGCACGAGGTGCTGAAACTGCAGAACAAATTGTAGATCGTTTTCAAACAGCTTACAAAGAAATTAATGAAGTTAATAAATATAACTATGTAGTTGTAAATGATCATTTAGAAGAAGCAATTCAAAAAGTAGAAGCGATTTTGATTAGTGAAAAATGTAGAGTAGATCGTATTGAGGAAATCTATGTTGAAAATCAAGAAGAAATCATCCATGAATTCTTAATTGGAAAAGAATTTAAAAATGAAATTAAAAAAATACAATAAAACCTCACTTTTGTGAGGTTAAATAAATTTTGAATAAAGAAAAAAATCATAAAAGAAATTAACCGTTAAATAAGTCAAAGATAAAGATATCATAAGATATAAAATTCTAGACTGGTAATAACGGTTTTTTTTGAATTTTCCTTCTATATTAAGAGCATCTAAAGCCCATATGGAAATAGGTGTTATTAAAATATATAAAATTGTTTTAATAGTCATGATGATCCTCATAATCTGTAATTAACTGAATCCTTCTTTGATGTCTTTCTTCGTTTGAAAATGGTGTTTCTAAGAAGGTTTTTACAATCTCAATTATTTCTTCTTTTGAATGAGTAGAAGAAAGAGCTAAAACATTGCTATCATTATGAAATCTTGTTAGATATGCTTCTTTTACATTATCAACTTTTGCACATCGAACTGTTTTAACTTTATTACAAGCAATTTCCATTCCAATACCTGTTGTACAAATTAAAATACCTTTTTCTATTTTTTTGGTACGAACAGCCTCTCCTACTTGCAAAGCATATATTGGATAGTCTGTAGATTCTTCATTATATGTTCCATAATCATGATAAGGAATATTTTTACTTTCTAAATATTCTACAATAATTTTTTTTGTTTGAAATCCTCCATGATCTGAACCAATTCCTATCATTTTTTCACCTTCTTTAATATTTTATATACTTTAAACATCAATTGATAAATATGATAATAAAATGAATTTGTAATTAAGGTAAATTCTCCTATCAATTCTTCTACATGGGCTCCAAAGCCTCTTTTGAAATCAAATAATCCAAACATTGGTGAATCTTCGTTGAATTCTCCTGTTATACCATAGAAATTATAGGCATCATAATTATTATCAATTGCATATTTTATCATCTCATTATTTAAAAAATACTGTCCTTTATATTTCATAAATTCTTTATAAGAAGCACCAAATAATGATACTACTTGCTTGCCAAATGTCATAAATAAGCCACCAGCAACTACAATGTTATTTCCATATTTTTTTTGAATTTCTTCTGCTTCTTTTATTTTTCTATCAGCAGAATCTATTTGTTTTTGTAATTCTTTTAATAAGCCATCTTTTTTTCTATCTTTTTGTTCTTCTTGTTTTAATTTTTTGATAGCTAATTCTTTTGTTTCTTGATATGCTTTAATATTATCATCGATATTTAATTCTACTAACATTACTTTAATATATCCTTTGAAATTTTTATACATTTCTTGGTAATATGATAATGGCCTATCTATAAAACCTCTTCTTTCACCCGTATGTTCCATAAGTTTTTTAAACTCATCCATTCTGGTTTCATCAATTTCTTGTAATCTAAGGCCATGCTTATACGAATTATTAATATCCCATCTTGTTGTACTTCTAAGATTTTTTTTAACATCCTCTATTGTTTTATTCCTTAAATCTAATACAGATATCCATCTTGGTTCTAAATCTTTACCATAATGAATTGTTAATCCGTTATAATCAAATCCTAATTTTTTTAAATGTTCTACTAATTTTTTATTATTGATACCATTTTCAACAATGTTACCATCTGTATCCCTTTCTTGGTAAATAATTAGTGGATTCATTTTTACAAATATTCCTTTA
>RKAN01000097.1 GCA_014845975.1 bacterium
AACTCCTGCCTTAGCCTCCCAAAGCTAATTACAGGTGTGAGATGCTGTGCCTGGCCTGATTTTCTTAATAGTATTTCTTTTCTCTAGCTAACTTTATAGTAAAAATGCTGTATATAAAACATACACAAAATAGCGTTTCTTATGGAAATCGTGGAATGAATTTTGAAAGTGAAATTAATCTTACAAATGAATATTATTTAAAAGAAAATAAAGCTGTTATTTATAAAAAGCCTACTCCTATCACTATTAATAGAGTAGATTTTAAATCAAGAAAAGATGCAGTAATTACAGAAGCACATTTTAAAATTCCTTCAACTACAGATTATAATGGAATATATAAAGGAAAATACATTGATTTCGAAGCAAAAGAAACAAAGTTAAATTACTTTCCATTAAATAATATCCATAATCATCAAATATTACATTTAAAAAGAATTGTGGAGCATGGTGGCATTGGATTTATATTAGTAAATTTCACAAAAAAAGATAAAATTTTTTTATTACCAATTCAAAAACTATTAGGATTTATTGAAAATCAAGAAAGAAAATCAATTTCAATTGATTTTTTTGAAACAAACGGATATTTAATTAAGCCAAAATATCAACCTAGAATTGATTATCTAACAATCGTTGATAAATTGTATTTTAAAGGAGAAGATGTATGAAAGATTTTTTTAAGAATAAAGACAACCTAATTATTTTAGGAATTAGCCTAGTTGCTTTTCTTGTAGGATGCTTAGCTATTGGACCACTTCTATCTATATTGATTATAGGAGTGGCAGATGTATTATTTTTCCTGCCAAATTTTATAAATAAAAAGCCAACTACTAGAAAAAAAGAAGGTATTACAAATATGAAAAAAGAAAAACCAATCCATCAGAAAAAAAAGAACAAGAAAATTTGGAAAAAAATTCTTATGGTATTTTTAATCTTATGCATTTTAGGAATTATTACATGTATAGGATTCGCAGCTTACATTGTAATAGAAGCCCCTAAATTTAAACCAGATGACTTATATAAAATGGAACCTACTGTGTTATATAGTTCCGATGGTACTGAAATGGCACATTTAGGTTCTGAAAAAAGAGATAATATTACCTATGATGATCTACCTGAAGTATTAGTAGATGCAATTGTAGCAACAGAAGACTCTCGTTTCTTTCAACACAATGGATTTGATTTAGCTAGATTTTTAAAAGCTAGCATTCAACAAGTATTAACTGGTGGTGGTGGTGGTGCTTCTACTTTAACAATGCAAGTTGTAAAGAATACATTTACTTCTACTACTTCTTCAGGATTTGAAGGAATAAAAAGAAAATTTACAGATATTTATATGTCTGTATTCCAAGTTGAAAAAAAATATACAAAAAAAGAAATTTTAGAATTTTATGTAAATTCTTATTACTTAGGTAGTGGTTCTTATGGAGTAGAACAAGCAAGTAAAACATACTTTGGAAAATCTGCAAAAGATATGAACCTTGCGGAAGCAGCTATGATAGCTGGACTATTCCAAGCTCCTAATGCTTATGATCCTTATCAACATCCAGAAAAAGCTGAAAGTAGAAGAAATCAAGTTTTAAAATTAATGAAACGTCACAATTATATAACAGAAGAAGAATATCAAGCAGCAACTTCTATTAAAGTAGAAAACATGTTAGTAAGTAAAGATGGAAGCAATTCTGATAATGAATGGCAACCATTTATTGATGTAGTCGTAGAAGATGTCATTGAATATTTTAAAGAACAAGGTAAAAAAGTAAACCCATATACAACATCAATGCACATATATACAACAATGGATAAAGATAAACAATCTTGGATTAATAACGTTATGGATGGAAAAACATATACTTGGCAAAATGATATTGTAGATGCTGGTATATCTGTTCAAGATGTAAATACTGGAGCAATCGTAGCAATTGGAGCAGGTAGACATCGTACAGGAGAACGCCAAAGAGTCAATGCAACACAAATAAAAAGACAAATTGGTTCTACATCAAAACCTCTATATGATTACGCCCCTGGTATTGAATATGAAAATTGGTCAACTTATCAATTATTTGTAGATGAACCACATGGATATTCAAATGGAACTCAAATTAATAACTGGGATCGTAAATATAATGGCTTGATGACAATGCGTACTGCTCTTGCTCAATCTAGAAATATCCCAGCATTAAAAGCATTCCAATCAAATAAAAACTCAAATATCTTAAAATTTGTTCAAAGCGTAGGATTACATCCAGAAGTATCCGATGGAATCGTCCACGAAGCACACGCCATTGGAGGTCAAAGTTATGGAGAAAATCCTCGTACTATGGCAGCGGCCTATGCAAGCTTTGGAAATGGTGGATATTATATCAAACCTTATAGTTATACAAAAATTGTCTTAAATGAAACAAATGAAACAATTGAAACAAAAGTAGAAAAAACAAAAGTAATGAGCGAAGAAACCGCTTACATGATGACTTCTATGCTTCAATCATCAGCTCAAGCTGGACTTGGAAATCAATACTATGTCAATGGAGCTATCTATGGAGCAAAAACAGGAACATCTAATTACCCTGAAAATATTGCAAAAAAATTCGGTGAAAACTCTGTTAATGATTTATGGGTTAATGCAGTATCTCCAGATTATGCTATTTCCGTTTGGTACGGATATCAAGATTTAAATCGTACTGTAACAAGCACTTCTTATACCATCGCACACAGAACTCTATTCCAAGCTGTTGCAAAAGGTGTATTTAAAACAGGAAGCAATTGGACAAAACCAAATAGTGTATCAGAAGTTCAAGTAGAAATGGGAAGCTGGCCTGCTAAATTACCAAGTGAATATACACCAAGTGATATGGTAGTAACAGAATTATTTAAATCTGGAACAGAACCTACAGAAGTATCAGATCGTTATAGTAAATTATCTGATGTAACAGATTTAAAATCAAGTATTACAAATAATAAATTAACTTTAAAATGGACTGCAATTAAAACACCAAATGCAATTGATACAGATTACTTAAATCAATACTTCAGTTCATTATATTCCGATGAAAGTTATCGTCAAAATGCTTTATCAACAAGATTAAGTCAAAATAATAGTTTCTATGGAAAATTAGTTTATAAAATTTATGGTAAAGATTCCAGTGGAAAATTAAATTACATTACGGAAACTAGTGACTCTACAGTTACAATTGATGTAAATACTTCATCTCCTACAACTTATGTAGTAAAAAGTTCTTATACTATTTTCACAGCAAATGCAAGTGATGGAGTATCCACTACAGTTAACCTAGAAAATGTAAAAGGAACCGTAACAGCTAAATTAAATGGAAAAGAATCAGAAGAAATCAAAAAAGGTACTACATATAAAGTTAGTACCTCAGACATCACTGTTTTAGAAGATTCCAAAGATGTTACAAGTAAAGCAAAAATTACAATTACAATTGATGGAAATAAAATTACAGGAACTAGTGAAACTCTAGATACTACAGTTGTTAAAAATCATTCAATCCAATATAGTATTGTTTATGATAATCAACCAATTAAATCAATTACAAAAACTGTTAAAGTTGTAGAAAATAGTAGTAATACCAATAATAGTACTAAAACCCAATAAAAAACCTCATTTAGAGGTTTTTTTTGAATCACTACAAAAAGTTTTTAATTTGCAATTTTCACATTTTGGATTTCTAGCCATACAATAATATCTACCAAATAGAACCAATTGATGATGAGCTTTATTGATTCGATCATTTGGAATTAGTTTTGTTAATTTCTTTTCTATTTTCAAAACATCATCATTCTTTTTAGCTAACCCTAATCTTTTACTGACTCTAGAAACATGAGTATCTACAGCAATACAGGGTTCTTGATAAAGCATACTAAGAACAACATTTGTTGTTTTTCTACCTACTCCACTAAGACTTTCTAAATAGCTCCTATCATTTGGAACTACACCACCATGATCCAATAAAGAAGTCGTAATATCCATAATATTTTCTGATTTCCTTGTATATGTTCCTAAAGGATAGATAATTTTTTGAATATCTTTAATATTTGCTTTACAGAAATCTTCTAAAGTTGGATACTTAGAAAATAAAACACTAGTAACTTGATTTACCCGTTTATCTGTTGTTTGGGCAGAAAGCATAACTGCAATTAATAATTCATAATCTTTTTCGTAATTTAATTCACATTTTGCATCTGGAAACAGCTCATCTAAGTAATTCAGAATACTATTCATCTTCAAGCCAATTGTAGTCATATAATTCCTTTTTTTCTTCCTTTTTACTTTTGAATGTTGTTTTTTCTTTTTCAATATCTTGTGTTGACTTTATTCCCTTTTTACTCCATTCATAAAGAATTTTATCAATATAATTTAATTTAAAAACTCCATTATAAACAGCTTCTTTTAAAGCCGAAATAATTAATTCTTCTTGATACCCAGAATCAATCCAACTATTGATAATCTCATATTCCATTGGAGCCAAAGTTCTACCAAATTCTGTTTCAAAAATACTGAAAATATTAGTTGGTTCTTCCTTACTTTCCTCATTAATTACATAATAAACAAGTTTATCATATAAATTATTTAAATTAATAAATTCATGTCTTACACCATCAACTTTTTTTAGATCTATTTTTAAAATGTTCAAATTTGATAAATGTTCAATAGAATTCATTACTTCTTGTAAATTCATATTTAATTCTTTACTAATTTGAGCTGGATTAAAATCCTCATTTATTTCATTCATTAAAAAAACTACAATTATAAAATCAACTTCTGTCATTTCTAAATCACGATAATGATTCAATAATAGTCTAGGTATTATAACACCACTATTTTTGATTAATCCTAATATTTTTTCTTGCATAACAATTTCTCCATTTCCAATTTATTTAAAAGATTCAATCCTTCTGAATTCATTTTTGAAAGTTCTTTTTCAACCGAATGATAATTCAATGTCTTTAAAGAATCTTTATGTTCTATCATTTTAGATAATAAAACAGGCTCAATGGTAAAACCTAATTCTGTTGAAAAACGAATCGCTCTCAATATTCTGATTGGATCTTCTAATAATTTTTTATCAATATCACCAACGCAACGAATCATTCTATGATCCAAATCCAGTCTTGCATTTAACAAATCAACAATTTGATCATTTTGATCAATACAAATAGTATTGATGGTAAAATCCCTTCTTTTTAAATCTTCTAAAAAACAATCCGTAAACTCAATTTTGGGATAACGATTTTGGTACTCTAATTCTATCCGAAAAGTAGTAATTTCAAATATATAAGATTGATATTCTATTTTAACCGCTCCAAATCGTGAATAATCCTGAATTACTTGATAATGTTCTTTTATAATATCTGGAGTCGCACTAGTACAAATATCAATATCATTTACACTTTTTTTTAATAATAAATTTCTAGGATATCCTCCAATAATATAAGATTCATATCCTAATGAATTCAATTTTTTTAATATATCAAGTGCTGCATCAAGCATAAAATCACCACTTCCATCATAACACAAATTAAAGCCTAAAACCAATAAATTTAAAAAAAAAGAGATTTAAAATCTCTTAGTTTAAAGCATCTTTTAATTTTGAACCAGCTTTGATAGTAACTGCTGTTCTTGCTGGAATAGTAACTGCTTCACCAGTTCTAGGATTACGTCCTGTTGATTCTGGTTTTTCTTTTGAAGTAAAAGTTAAATATCCAGTTAAAGTAACTTTTCCACTTTCTTTTAATCCTTTAACTACACCATTCATCATAGCTTCTAATGCTCTAGTAGCATCTGCTTTTGTTAATCCTGTTTCTTCAGCCATATAATTAACTAAATCTGTTTTTGACATTTTTAATAACCTCCTTGTTGTTTTAAGCATCTACCATGCTTACACTTACAGAATATCATTTTTTTCAAGGCAAATCAATACTTTTTAATGAAATTAATATAAATAATTATATTGAATATAATTTTGATA
>RKAN01000010.1 GCA_014845975.1 bacterium
TATTAAAAAGAATTTCTGAAATTAAATATGATCCTAATAGTGTAGATGAAGAAAGATTCTTATTTACTATGAATGATGGTAACTATGTTTATTTAACTTTGATACATCTTGAAAAAATTAATAATTATGTTGATATTTTAAAAAACTTTGAAAATAAGAAAGGAATTTTATATTTAGATTCTGGAGAATATTTTAAAGTGATGGAATAGTAGGTGAGTATGAAAGCAGTCATTATCATTAATCCAAATAGTGGAAAAAGAAATAAAAAAATCGATACCAAACGGATAGAGTCGATTTTTAAAGAATTTCAATATGAAGTCACTATTCTTTTTACTCACTATCAAAATCATGCAAAAGAAATTGTTCAATCATTAGATTTTGTAGATTTAGTAGTGTCTGTTGGTGGAGATGGAACTTTTAATGAGATTATGTCTGGAAATTTTTGCAGAAAAGAAAGATTGTTATTAGCACATATTCCTTCAGGCACAGCAAATGATCTTGGTGCTATGTATGGATATGGTAGGTCTTTTTACAAAAACTTGAGATTATTATTAAATGGAACAATTAAAAAAATAGATATCTGTACTATTAATGATCAACCATTTACCTATGTAGCTGCTTTAGGAAAATTTACTAATGTTTCTTACGATACTCCAAGATGGATGAAGAAGAAATTTGGCTATTTGGCTTATTTGATAGAAGGAATTAAAGAACTAAAAATAATTCCTAAATTATATTCAATAGAGTACGAAGTAAATGGAAAAAACTATCAGGGGGATTACTCATTTTTATTTATTTCTAATGCTAATCAAATTGGTGGAATTCGCAATTTCTACTCAGATATCAAATTGGATGATAATTGTTTTGAAGTTTTATTTTGCTCTATGACACACTATAAAGATGTTGTTAAAAGTTTATGCCAATTGACAAAAACGGATTTTTCTAATATCCCAGGATTTCAATTTTATAAGACCAATCACTTGAAATTAACATTTCAAAATTATTTAGAAAAAGGATTTAGCATTGATGGAGAAGAATTAAAAGAAAAAAATAAAGTATTTGATATAAAAATTGTAAATAATGTGGAGATATTAATACCAAATAAAAATATTTCAAAATTATTTTTAGAAAAGGAGTAAGATATGGAATTTTTAAGGACTACAGTATGTATATTTTTTATTTATTCAATAATTGGATGGATTATTGAGGTAATTAATTGTTATGGTTGGTATGGAAAAATTGTAAATAGAGGATTTTTAATTGGCCCTTATTGTCCAATTTATGGATGTGGAGCGGTTCTTATGACATTCATTATTCCAGAAAATAATGATTTATTATCTGTATTTTTAAAAGCATTCGCAATTTGTACATTACTTGAATATATTACGAGTTATTTAATGGAAAAATTATTTAAAACTAGATGGTGGGATTATAGTAGAAAAAAATTTAATATCAATGGAAGAGTTTGCTTAGAGACTGCTATTTACTTTGGAATTGGTGGCGTAGCAATTATAAAATTCGCCAATCCAATTGTTTATTTTATGATGAATAATGTTTCCTCAGTGATGTTAAATATTATTTTAATCATTGTATCGATTATATTTATAATTGATGTTACTGTTTCTTATAATATTATTAGTCATTTCAAAAAAGCTTCTTCCTCAATTAGAAAAGATAGTACAGAAGAAGTTACTAAATTAGTAAGACAGACTTTAAAACAAAAATCATTATTGGACAAGCGTTTAGTAAATTCTTTCCCAGATTTTGAAATTATTGTAAAAAAATATGATAAAAAAATAGAAAAACAAAAAAATAAGATTAAAAAAGAACAAGAAAAATTAAAAAAACTAAGAAATAAAAATGAAATTTGAAAATGCTCTTTTAATTTGATATAATAGAAATGTAAATTAAAGATTATAATATAGTTTGTAGTAAGCAAATTTTCAAGTTTGCCGAAAGCAAACGGGGGGGGGATATAAACCCTCTTTTTTGTTATGTAAGAAAGGATTGAATAAATAATGAAGAAAATGTTAATAAGTTTTATATTAGGAGGAATCGTATTTACCTTAGGAGGAGTAGTGGCTACGACAGCAATTTCTTCAACTAATGTAACCTATCAAAAGAAAACAGTGAATACAGCACTTGATGAATTATATAATCAGGCAGTAACAGGAAAAGAATTAGTGGCAGACGCAATTACAAATAAAGGAATCACTACAACAGCATCAGATACCTATGAAACGATGGCCACGAATATTAATAATATTGATATTGATCATACTGAAATAATAGGGAAGATTAATAATTTGGAAAGCAAACATAATAGTGATGTCACTTCTCTTACTAGTTCTATTAGTAGTATTAATCAAAGATTAAATACTTCTATTCAAAATGCAACGAATCTTTTATCAGGAGGGTTTGTACAATACTCGAAATATGGAAAAATTGTAATTTGTGATTTTTCAGTATATTATAATTCCCCACTTTTACAAAATAACGAATATAGTGTAGCGAGTGGATTACCTCTGCCATTATCACTTCCACAAGGAACGACTCTTACTTATGATGGGGTTAGAGGATATGTAACTATTAGAGATGGTGTGTTATTTGTAACTCCATTAACTGGTAATTTTAATGGTAATACTTATTTTAATGGACAATTAATTTATTTAGAAAAATCATAAAATAAATAAAAAATGAAAAAGTAGCCTTTTTTATTTTTTTTTGATAAAATAAAATCATTGAGGTGATATTATGTTAAAAGCCATTAATATAGAATTAAGATATGGAAGTAGAGTGTTATTTAAAGATGTTAATTTAGAATTTACTGGGAACAATTGTTATGGAATTATTGGAGCAAATGGTGCTGGAAAGTCTACCTTTTTAAAGATTATTAGTGGAGAAGTAGATTCTACAAAAGGTGAAATTATAATAGGTAAAGGAGAAAGAATTTCTGTTTTGCGTCAAAATCATAATGAATTTGATGACTATGCTGTTTTAGAAACAATCTTAATGGGTGATGAAGAGTTATATAAAATTATGAAAGAAAAAGAAGCAATTTATATGAAATCTGATTTTTCTATGGAGGATGGTATTCGTGCAGGAGAACTAGAGGCATTGTTTGAAGAAAAAAATGGTTGGCAAGCAGAAAGTGATGCATCTATTCTTTTATCTGGATTAGGATTAGATAATAGCTATTTAGAAAAACAAATGAAAGAGTTAAAAGATAAAGAGAAAGTAAAAATATTGTTAGCGAGAGCTCTTTTTGGGAATCCTGATATATTGCTTTTAGACGAGCCTACAAATGGACTTGATAATAAGAGTATTAAATGGCTAGAAGAATTTTTAATGGATTTCAAAAATACTGTCTTAGTAGTTTCTCATGATCGACATTTTTTAAATCAAGTATGTACACATATGGTAGATATTGACTATGAAAAAATTACAATGTTTGTAGGAAACTATGATTTTTGGTATCAATCTAGTGAATTAATTAAAAAACAAATGTTGGAATCTAATAAAAGAAAAGAAGAAAAAATAAAAGAGTTAGAAGATTTTATTAGAAGATTTAGTGCAAATGCTTCTAAATCAAAACAAGCTACCTCTAGAAAAAAATCATTAGAAAAAATTACATTAGAAGAAATTAAGCCTTCTAGTAGAAAATATCCTTTTATTCAATTTGAAATTGAAAAACCTTTAGGAAAAGAAGCAATAACTTTAGAAAAAATTTCCTATAAAGAATATTTAAAAAATGTAAATCTTACAATACGTCCAGAAGATAAAATTGCTATATTAGGTGACAATGAATTGGCAAAAACTGCACTTCTTAAGATTATTGCTCGTGAAATAGAACCAGATAGTGGCACCATTAAATATGGAAGCAATGTAAAATTGTCATATTTTGCTAAAAATCATGATGAGTATTTCAAAAACAATTTAGATTTAACAGAATGGCTACAAGAATATTCTGAGAATAAAGAAACAAGTTTTGTTAGAGGATTTTTAGGAAGAATGTTATTTTCAAAAGAAGAAGCTTTAAAAAAGGTAAATGTTTTATCAGGAGGAGAAAAAGTAAGAGTAATGTTTTCTAAAATGATGTTAGAAAAGGGAAATATCTTATTATTTGATGAACCAACGAATCATTTAGATATGGAGTCCATTACTTCCTTAAATACTGCTTTAGAAAAATATAAAAGTTGTTTAATTATTTCAACTTTTGATCAAGAGTTAATGAGTACTGTATGTAATCGATTTATCTATATAAGAAATGATGGTACTATTAAAGATAGAAGAATGTCCTTAGAAGAATTTTACGATAAATTGGAGGAGTAATAAGGAATCGTTGTTTGAATAAATAAAAGATTGATTGCTAGAAACAGAATTCAAAGATACAGTTAAAAAAGTAAAATTTTGAGGATGTTGCTAAAAATAGACTTATGTCTATTTTTTTATAGTTTGATTAAAACATATTTTACAAATTATAATTTACTTAGTTTTATAATTTATGATAAAATAAAAAATAGAAAAGAGGTCTAATATGATTAACACTCCTCGTACTAGAAAAGCTATGAGAGTTGCTTACCAAGCTCATAAGAATCAATTTGATAAAGCACAGGTTCCTTATATTTATCATCCAATTCATTTAGCTGAGCAAATGAATACTGAATTGGAATGTATAGTTGCGTTACTACATGATGTTGTAGAAGATACAGATATGACATTTCCAGATTTAGAAAAATTTTTTTCTTCTGAAGTGATTGAAATATTAAAACTTTTAACTAGAGATAAAAGAACAGACTATATGGAATATATAAAAAAAATAAAAACCAATAAGGTTGCTAAAAAAATAAAAATTGCTGATATTATTCACAATTCTGATGAAACAAGATTAGATGTAATCGATGAAGAAACGATTAAAAGGAGAAAAAGATATCAAAAAGCTTTAAAATATTTGAAAGAAGAATAATTCTTTGTAAGAATGGAGATGGTTTTATGTATGGTGCTATTATTGGAGATTTAGCAGGAAGTATATATGAATACGATCAATTAAAACAGGTAAAGCCAATTTATATGAATAAAGTGATTGAAAAAAATGCATTTTATAGTGATGATACCATTCTAACAGTTGCAATATTAGATGCAATATTACACGATCAAAATTACGAAAAATATTTAAGAAAATATATAAAAAATTATTCCGATTATACACCTGATTTTAGGCCTTATTTTAAAACATCTTTTTCTCCAAAAATGATAAAATGGAGTAAGACATTAGAACAAGGAAAAAGTATCGGAAATGGTGCTATCATGCGAATATCACCTATAGGACATCTATTTCATACAGAACAAGAAGTAATAGAAAATGCAAAACTTGCGACCATTCCTTCTCATAATTCTAATGAAGCAATACAGTCTGCTACAACGGTAGCCCTCATGATATATTATTTTAATCAAGGATTATCTAAAGATGAGGTTTATCAAAAAATGAACATAAAATTAGAATATCATCCTTTTTTAAAATTTAATACGACATGTTATGAAACAATTATGAATTGCTTATATACCTTATACCATAGTAATAGTTTTGAAGATGCTATCAGAAAAACTCTTTTAATGGGTGGAGATACGGATACAAATTGTGCAATTGTTGGATCTATTGCTGAAGTAATTTATGGAATCGATAAAACATTAAAAATGGAAGCTAATAAAAAGCTACCAAAAGAATTTGTAAAATTATTAAAGAAATAATTACTATTAGAGGAGAATATTATGGGAAAGCATGCAATTATTATTAAAAATGAACAGGGAAAATATTTACAATATTTTGATCAAAAATGGAACTGTTATTTATTTTTGAATTGCAAATTACCAAATGGTGATGATATCAGCTTAGTAAGAAATAAAGTAT
>RKAN01000101.1 GCA_014845975.1 bacterium
TTCCATAGGGTATTTATCTCCTAATGACTTTGAAAAAAGTACCAGCTCTCGCTGATACCCTCCATAAAAATTGTCTAAAAGGTTGACAAATTTCCAACTTAAGAAATTTGCTACTAACAAACTATATTATTATTTACTTTTAACAATGTTATTGTATCAAAACTAAATTATTTTTTCAATCGTTTAAGCAATATTTTTTATTTTCACTTTTTGATAATTATCAGCATTATAGAAAGATAAATTTTTGATTTCAACTTCATATTCGTTCTTTTTTAACTGATATTCTTTTAAATTTTCTAATAAATGTTTTGTTTCTTCAAAACTCAATTTATTTTTTTCTTGTTCTAAATCGTAACGTTCAAATTTTTTATAAATTTCATCAATTTTTTGCTGTAATTCAAATGGATTCAATTTCGAAATAGAATCATAATCGGCAATAGATCTTTGATTTTTAAAAAATTCAATAGCTTCTTTTGAAACGAACTTTTCAAATCCAAGTCTAGACGTATAATGTGTTTTAAATTCACTTAACACGCAATCTGGAATACTATCTAAATTCACAATATCTTCTATTTCTACATAACATACATTATTTCTTATTACTTTCATAAATAAAACTCCTAATTAATTTGATATTCTAATGAATAGGCCTCGCTTAAATCTATATCACTTGTAATGGTTACTGTAATACTATTCTCACCTGTTAAAGTATCTCCTAAGGCACCATGTAATGTTGTAATCATAGAACCATTTTCTGTTTTAAAGACAACATCAAATTGATTTACTGTAACTTCCTCTTTTGAATTATTTTTTACTGTCACTTGAAAAGTAGAAATTCCATCTTGATAACTTAATAAAACATCACTCATCGTTAAATTATTCATTGTTTGTTCTGCTATAATTCCACTATTATGATTAATCTTTGAATTCGAAATATTCTCCTTATTAAAGCTACATCCTGTTAATAATATAACCACTAATAAAATTAATATTTTTTTCATATTTCCTCCAAATTACAACATTTTTTTAACTCTTCTACTCGTTCTTTAAAAACTCCTTTTGTAATAAAACTTCCAACTACAATAATATCACACTTTTTCAAATTTTCAATATTACTAGAATTAATACCACCATCTACTTCAATCTGAAAAGAATTATTATATTCTTTTTTATATTGAACTAATTCTTCTATTTTTGAATAAGTAGATTCTAAAAATACTTGTCCACCTAATCCCGGTTCTACACTCATTACTAAAACCAAATCTAAATATGGTAGGTATGGTTTTATCTCTTCCACTGTTGTAGATGGTTTAATAGACATTCCTGCTTTGATTCCTTTTGACTGAATCAACTTAATCCATTCTAGAGGACTTCCAATTTCATAATGAAAAGTTATATACTCTGGTTTTATTTTAGAATAATCTTCTATATACTCTTTCGGATTTTCTACCATTAAATGAATATCATAATGAAATGAATTGATAAATTTACTTACTTGTTCATAAGAAAAAGATTCATTTGAAACAAATTTACCATCCATTACATCAATATGAACAAAATCAATGCCACTTTCTTCAATTTTTTCTAAGTTTTCTCTTGTTTTTGGATTTAAATCTAAAATAGATGCTGCAATTTTCAAAGTATCACCCTTTTTCACTTATAAATTTCAAATAATTTTCATATCTACTTTTTAAAATATTGTCATTTTCTATTTGTCTTTTAATTTCACAATTTGGTTCTAATAAATGCATACAATCTCGATATTCGCAAAGTTCTTTATAATTTTCAAACTCTATAAATTGATCTCTGATATCTTCTTTGGTCAAATCATTAAAATTAATACTGGAAAACCCCGGTGTATCAGCAACGAAGCCATCAAACATTTCAATTAGCTCTGTATGTCTAGTTGTATGTTTTCCTCTTCCAAGTGCGAAAGAAATAGGAGCTGTTTTAATATTCAAATTTTTATTTAACTGATTAAGCAAAGTTGATTTACCAGCTCCACTTTGACCTGTAAACACTGTCACGTTATTTTTTAAGCACTGTATGATTTGATCTAATTCTGTATTTAAAAACACTTGATAGCCTATTTTTTTATAATAATTGATATAAATATTCATTGATTCTAATTCTTGATTACTCAATAAATCTAATTTTGTAAAACATATCACTGGACGAATATGGTTAAATTCAATAATCGTAATTAGTTTATCTAATAAATTAGTAGAAAAGTCTGGCTCTTTTGCACTAGTAATAATAAAAGCTTGATCAACATTACAAATAGGAGGACGAACAAGTTCATTTCTCCTAGGTTTGATTTCTAAAATATAATTATTTTTCTCATCAAACACAACTTCGTCCCCTACTAATGGAGTAATCTTTAAATTGCGTATTTTTCCTCTTGCTTTACAAACATAATACTGATTATTACTTAAGACTGTATAATCATTACTAATATTTTTAATTATTTTTCCGTTCATAAATTAACTTTCTTTTGTACTGTCTGTTTTTTCTGTAGAGGTTTTATCTTCTGTTTTATCAGTTGTTGTATCTTTTTTTTCTTCTACTATTTTTTTCTTTGCATAAGTAACTCGTAATGTTACTCCACTTACTACTTTAGTACCTGCAGTTCTACTTTGCGTTAAAATTGTATTTTCTGTAAAATCATTGGTTTCTTTTGCTGTAGATTCTAATGTAATATTATATTTTTTACAAAATTCCTCTACTCCACTTAATGTATAAGACTCATTTACAAAATCAGGATAAACAGTAATCAACTTAGCTACTTCAAAAGAAATTGTATCCCCTTTTTTTACTTCTGTTTCAGAAGCAATTGTTTGTGACATAATAGTCCCATCTTTTACATTATCATCATCCGTTACTTCTTTTTCTATCATATTAACAGTTAAACCTTTTTCCTCTAATAAGTATTTTACTGTTGCATAGTCTTTTCCTGTATAGTCTTCTAATTTAAATTTTTCTAATCCTTTGGATACATTTAATGTAATGATTGCGCCTTTTTTTACTGTTCTTCCTGCTTTTGGACTAGTGCTGATGACATGTCCTTCCTCTACTTCTTCACTTACTTTTTCTACAATTTCATCCTTAACTGAAAATCCTTTTTTTTCTAATTCTTTTTCCGCTTTTTCTGTTGTCATCCCAGATACATCAGGAACTTCTACTTCTTTTGGTTTTGTAAGAATTGGAAGTACAAAGAAGATAAATAGTGATACTAATATTAAAACAAACGTAACAATTCCAGTAATCATTAAAGCTTTATTTTCTTTTTTTTCTTTTTGCTTTTCTTGTTTTTCACTTCTTAAATTTTCTTGTTTTTTACTTCTTGTAATCGTTTCTTCTTCGATTTCTTGTTCTGGATAAGGATACACATATTTTTTTTCATCTTGTCTACTTTTATCTAAAACAGTCTCTAGGTCTTCATGCATTTCTAAAGCATTTTCATAACGATTTTTAGGATTTTTGGCTGCTGCTTTTAAAATGACATTTTCAACACTCTGAGGAATTTCAGGATTAAATTCACAAACAGATGGAATTGGATCACGCATTTGTTTAATTGCTATTTCTACAGCATTTTCTCCCTTAAAAGGAAGTTTTCCAGTTAATAATTCGTACATTAAAATTCCTAAAGAATAGATATCGCTTTTGATAGTAGCTCCAGATCCATTTGCTTGTTCTGGAGGTAAATAATGAACAGAACCCATTACTGAATTAGTTTGTGTAAGTTCATTACTATTTAAAGCCATAGCAATTCCAAAATCTGTAATTTTAACAGTACCATCTTCTAATATTAAGACATTTTGTGGTTTGATATCTCTATGAATTATATAGCTATCATGAGCACAAGCAATACCAGACGTAAGTTGAAGCATAATATCAATGACTTCTGCTAAAGATAAATGTCCTCTTTTTTTAATTAGACTTTTTAATGTTTGACCTTCTAAGTATTCCATTACGATAAAATATTTTCCATCATCTTCTCCTACATCATACATTTCTACAATATTTGGATGATTCAATGAGGAAGCAGAGATTGCTTCTCTTTGAAATCTTCTTACAAATTTTTCATCATTTGCGAGATCTCCTCTTAATATTTTAACTGCTACATTTCGGTCTAAAATGGTATCATAAGCTAAATATACATTAGCCATTCCACCTTCGCCAATTGTACGAATAATTTGATAGCGATCGTTTATTTTTTGTCCTCTTGTTATCATTTTTTACCACCTTTTTCTAAATAAGCAACGGATACATTATCGTTTCCTCCACGATTGTTACATTTATAAATTAATTTAATTACTTTTTCTTCTATTTGCAAGTCCTCTGTTAATACTTTAGAAATTTGATCATCATCTAGCATATTGGTTAATCCATCGCTACAAAGTAAAATTCCATCTACATCTGTTTCTACATCAAAGATATCTAATTCAACTGTTTTAGCAGTACCAAGAGCTCTCATTAACACATTTTTTCTAGGATGTTCTTTTGCCTCTTCTTCTGTTAGTTCTCCTGATTTTACTAACATATTTACTAAGGTATGATCACTTGTAATCTTATGAACTTTATGATTTTTTAAAACATAGCCAGAAGAATCTCCTATATTTCCAAATAAAAGGAAGTCTTTTGTAAGGAGTGCTAATACTAAAGTTGTTCCCATTCCTGAACTTTCTTTATGATCTACTGTATAATTATTGATTAAAGTATTTACATCGTTTACAGTATCACGAAGCCAGTTAATAGCGTCTTCTTTGTTTCCTATTGTACTTAATTCTCGAAATCTTTTTCCAATATGAGTCACTGCAATAGAAGAAGCTACTTCCCCAGCATTATGTCCACCCATTCCATCTGCTACAGTAAGTAAAATTTCTTGATTTTGATTTTCTGTAATGACAACACTATCTTCGTTATGATCTCTTACTTTACCAGTATTGGTCATATAATAATATTTCATTATTTCCCCTCCTCATAATTAGAACGTAATTGACCACAAGCAGCCATTACTTTTGTTCCAAATTCTCTTCTAATTGTAACATTTACATGATTTTGTTTTAGAATATCGTAAAATTTTAAAATTGCTTCTTTTTCTGCTCTTTTAAATTCAATATGACTAGTCTCATTATAAGGAATTAAATTAATATAACAATTTAAATTTTTTACTAAATTGGAAAGTTCTAAAGCATTTTCTGGAGTATCATTAATTCCTTTTAGTAAAATATATTCAAATGTTACTCTTCTATTTGTTATTTCTACATATTTTTTTAAAACTTGAATTAGTTCTTTTAATGGATAAGCTTTATTAATTGGCATCAATTTACTTCTTAAATCATCATTTGGAGCGTGGAGTGAAATTGCTAAATTAACTTGTTTTCCATGTTCCATAAATTTTTCTATTTTAGGAACAATTCCACAAGTAGAAATGGTAATATGTCTAGCTCCTATATCAATTCCTTTTCCTTCATTGATAATATCAATAAAATCTATTACATTGTCATAGTTATCAAAAGGCTCTCCAATTCCCATCAAAACAACATGAGAAATACGAATTTGTTCTAATTCTTCAATTTTTAAAATTTGTTCTACCATTTCATTAGTCTCTAAGTTTCTCACTTTTTTAAGTCTTCCGCTTTCACAAAACTTACATCCCATATTACAACCTACTTCAGTTGAAACACATAAACTTTTTCCATAATCGTGATTCATTAAAACTGCTTCAATTTTATTATGATCTTCTAATTCAAATAGATATTTACTAACATCAATATCTGTCTTCTTTTCTAACAATGTTAAACTAGTAAAAGAAAAATCTTGCTTTAATTTTTCAATAGTATCTTTTTTTACATTGATACACTCATCAAAGCTTTTT
>RKAN01000070.1 GCA_014845975.1 bacterium
TAAAACATAAATTAGTAGTTGTTACTTCTCCTTTTTTGATTGTTACAGTTCCTTTTGTTGGTCCTTTTCCTTTATATGATATATTTATATCTTCTACTAGATAAGTTCCATCTTTTAATTCTTGAATATTATTGGTATCATTGATCATGATTTGTTTTTCAATCGCATCAATATATCCTAATGCACTTTGCTCAATAGCTCCTTTTCTTGCTTTTTCAATTACATTTAAAATTGTTGGTGTTGCGATTAATGCAATAATTGCTAGTATCACTATTACTGCTAATAACTCTATTAATGTAAATCCTTTTTTCTTCATTATTTATTCAATCCTTTCCTACACTAAAAAAGAGGGTTGTTTACCCCCCCCCCGTTTGCTTTCGGCAAACGTGATTTTTTGCCATTTTCAAACCATTTTATTATCTTCTTTTGACATTTTAATCTTATCAAATAAATTAAATTAAAACAATAACTATTAAAATTTTTTTGTTATTTTTTGTTAATTATTCTCAATCTTCTTCTAACGAATACAAATGAATTAATTTGTCATAAATTCCTTTTTCCACTTTATTCAAAGAATTAATCGTAATTTCTAAAGATTTTTGATATTCACCACTATAAAATAATTTTTCTGCATATGTTAAATATTTATCTAAATCTTCCTCATCGCTACGGTATCTATTTCCATACACGATTGCCATCTCTGCAAATTTAGCTGTTTTAAGCATGTGTTTTGTTGTTTGAAATAATTTTAAAACTAAATCTCTCGCTGTATCTACTCTAGTATTCAATACACTAATTGTAATTGGTTTTTTTTCTAATTCTTTGATGATTTCTTTGATTGCTACTTGGGCTTCTTTCAATTCGACAAAATAATGTTGCGGTATAACTGGCAAATTATACTCACGAATTTTGTTTTTAGCATCCCTTAATATAATTTTTATTTCTTCTAATTGTTGACGAGCTCTTACTTCATCATCTTTCATATTACCAATAGAATCTAAAATCATATCTACTTTTTCCTCTAAATTTGCCAAACGGACAGATAATCCCTCAATTTCTTTTGTAAGTTTTGAATAGGCAAAAGTATTATTTCCGGTATGATCTAACAATAATTGATAGTCATCATTTAAAGTAACTAAATCAATCCTAACATCTTCCAATATTTTAATGTCTTCATCTGATAAATTATATAAACTTCTCAAATCATCTAATTGATTGAATATTTCTTCTAAAATATGATTATTCTTCTTTAATTTTTTAGCAAATACCCGATTTGCTTCTTCATAATTATTTCGATTTACTTTTTCTTTTTCAAAATCTGTAAATAAAGAATCAAAATAATCCGATAATACTTTCAATTCAAATAAACTATCCTCTAAATTCAATACTTTACTACGATCTTTGATATCTGTTATCTTTTTATTTGCTTCATTAATATTATACTCCACATTTAAATAATCTAAAGGGTATCCTTCACTTACCATTTCATTATATTCATTTTGGGCATCCTCTATTTTTTTAGGAAGTACACTAGTAATCATCAATTCGATACTTGGCATTTCTTCAATTACATTGGACATATGTTTTAACATTTCATCTAATGATTTTACAATACTAGAAATCTCTGTATATTCACCTTTTTCCATTGTTACTTCAAATGATTCAAATTTTTTAGCAATATTTTCAAATTGTAAATCAATAGACTCAACAACATCTCCATAGGCAGCTTTATCTTCACTAAATTTTTGATATAAATCTCTATAATTTGATTTCAAATTTGTAATAATTGCTCGATTTCTTTCTTCACTAGATGTAATTTCTTTAATTTCATTCAATAAAAAATCAGAATTCGTCCTTACTTTATAAATTTCCATTTCTAGTTTTGCTATTTTATAGATAGTACTTTTATAATCTTGTTTAGATAATGAATAATCAGCATCTAGCAACATGTCTGTAATTTTAGGAATTTGATTAGATCGAATAACATCTAATCTTTCTTTCCAGTTATTATACATGGCATCTAATTTTTCATTTTTATTTAAAGTCTCTATTTTAGTAAGTTCAGGAACAATTGGCATACTATCAATCTTATTTTTTTCTACTTCTAAATTTTCTAATTGTTTTTTTATTTTCTTTTCATTCTTTCGTTGAATAGCTACTAAAACACCAATGACTAATATAATTGTTAATATTGTTAATAAAACAATTGATATTACAATAGTGTTCATCGATACCACCTCGCTATTATAATTCTACCACATTTCGACTATTTTTTACACCTTTTTTTAATTTTTATTATTTTTGCCTTATAAAACAAGGAAAAATGTATTGACTTAAAAGGAAAAGCATACTATAATTATAACTGCGTATTCATCTAGCAGCATTATTTCGAAAATAATAATGTGTTTATTACCTAACGGGTTATTGTGTAACTTTTGGCTGCAAAGCGAAAATATTCAAATAAACACCCTATTATTTGACGAAATAAGCCTTGATGTTTAAGCTAGAAAGATTGAGGAAAAAATATGTCAAGATATGTTGGTTCTACTTATAGAAAATCACGTCGTTTAGGATTTTCTATTCTAGAAAACGGAAAAGAATTAGCAAAAAAACCTTATGCTCCAGGACAACACGGAACAAGTCGTAAAAAACTTTCAGATTATGGAACACAATTACAAGAAAAACAAAAAGTTAGATTCATGTATGGTTTAAATGAAAAACAATTCAGAAAAACTTTTAATGAAGCTGGAAAAATGAAAGGTGTTCATGGTGAGAACTTCTTAAAATTACTAGAAAGTCGTTTAGACAGCTTAGTATATCGTCTAGGATTTGCTACAACTAGAAAAGGTGCTAGACAATTAGTAAACCATGGTCATATTACTGTAAATGGTAAGAAAGTTGATATCCCATCTTATAGAGTTAAACCAGGAGATGTTATTGCTGTTAAAGAACAAGCAAAACAACATCCAATGATTAAATCATCTTTAGAAGCAATTCATAATCGTGTTGAATTTGTTACATATGATGAAGCTAAAATGGCTGGTACTTATGTAAGATATCCTGAAAGAAGCGAACTTAATGCTGATATCAATGAATCATTAATCGTTGAATTCTATAACAGATAAAAGATGATGAAAATCATCTTTTTTTTTACAATTTGTTTCAAATTGAGTCATATAAAAAGCTCCACTATTAAATTAAAAATGAAGCTCACAATAAACTAAAATATACAAAATTAAATATATTTTTAAGTTATTCTTTTAACAATAAAACAACCAAATGTTCCGCCATCTTTAAATATTAATGTTGTGCCTGCGTTTAAAGAAACATTATGATTATATGTATAACCACTTCCAGCCACTACGTTCCATCTTGCATAAAGGCTACCATTAACATAAATCTGACCACTTGCTGTTCCATTATAATCATTAACATGATCAGCATACAAATTATATGTACCTGTTACAGGAATAGTAATTACACCATCTGTTCCATTACTAGTTCTTTTTGCATCGCACCATCCAATTCCATACTTACCATTATTAAAGCCTGTCTGATAATTAACTGAACTTGCATTTGCTCTATTATCTGCAGCAGATACTCCTGCACTATATCCTGTATTATAAGCACCTGATGAATTCAATGTTCCTCCACTATAATATCCCGCTGGTACTGTATATGTTGTACTAGTACTGGGATTCCAATTTAATAACCCATTATTTGCCATTGTTCCTGTAATTTCTGTTCCTTTTACAATTGTTTTTTTCCCTGCTAATATTTGAGTAGCTTCAGCATCTCCTTTTGTTTTCAATAAATTTACATTATCATATAATTCATCTAAAGCAGTATTCACGGTTTTATCTTGATAGGCCACAATTGTGGATGGTACTATCGTCGCTGCTATTACTCCTACCGTTCCTGATATTATAACTCCTAATATAAATCCTATTATTATATTTTTCATTTTCTCAATCCTTTCTTACATCACAAAAAAGAGGGTTTGTACCCCCCCCCGTTTGACTCGGCAAACTTAAAAATTTACCTACTACAAACTATATTATTATTTACTTTTGATATTTTAATCTTATCAAATATTTTAAATTTAAGCAATATCTATTCAAATTACTTTTGTAATTTTTCTATTTCTTCTTTAGTTAATAGCTTGTTAATTTTAAATCATTACTATTGTTACTCCACCAGCGTACTGTGATGCACCCGAAACCTTTGTTGAAGTACCAACTATAACATCTCCAGCAACAACTGGAGTTACATAAAATGCATGCATACCGACGCCACCACTTGAAAAAGTTACAGATAATGCTTTACCATTTTTAGTTGCTGACAAACTACCTACATTTTCATAAGTGACCGCATATGAGCAAAAAACAAATGCATAACCGTCTTTTTTTGCTGTCATTGAAACCATAGATGATCCTCCACTATCACGAGTGTGACCTTTACTAGCATAAACAGGATTTAAACTTGTTGTTATTTTATTAATATTAGCAGCCATGGTTTCATAAGTATCTGATGATGTTGTAGTGATTCCCTTATTCGTAATGGCTGCTGCCACTAATTCTTTTCCTGTTACTACCTCATTATATAATTCATTTAATGAACTATTTACTGTTTTATCTTGGTATGTTACATTTTCAGATGATATTGTAGTGGATGCTACAACTCCTATTGTTCCAAATATGATTCCTCCAATAATTATTCCTATTATTATATTTTTCATAGTTTCATTCCTTCCTATACAACAAAAAGAGAGGTTTATACCCCCCCGTTTGACTCGGCAAACTTAAAAATTTACCTACTACAAACTATATTATGATTCATTTTTGACACTTTAATCTTATCAAATATTTGAAGATGATTCAATAGATTTTCATTATTTTAAGCTTTTTGTGGTTTTTTTCCAATTCAGATTATTCTTTTTTATTTAATTATAAATTAGTATCATTATTTTTATTAAATTATAATTTAGTTACTTTAGAAAACTTATTAATGCAATTAACAATACTAATAAAGTATATTGATTAATTATAAAAAAGATCATGGTAATACTATCTACATTTAAAACAAGTTACTCTCTTTTAATAAGAAAAAGTTTTATAGAAAACGGAATGATCTTAAAATATCAAATTATTATGTTAATTTAATACCATATATTTTTAAAGGAATATTGTTATTGTTATTTACCCCGTCAAAAAGAACATTTCCAGAATTTACAATTATTCTACTATAATTATCGAAAATGGTTAATTTATTTCCTTCTGCTAGGATACCTCTATTTTGATCGTGAAAACCGAAGCCTTGTCCACTAGCATAAGATGCTGTATAAATTAATCTAGCCGACACATTTTGAATAACTATTGTGCTGATTAAATCGGATATGCATATTATAATATCATATTCTTTGTTCATAATAATTGTTTGTTTTCCAAAAGAACTTTTTGGATTAGCATTTTCCCAGATTAATTCAATATTCAATACATTCTGATTTAAATTACTTATAACCCTCGTTATAGAAGCTATATCACTATTATGCTTACTTTCTAAGTTATTAATTTTTTGATTAATTTCTGTATGATCTGTGTCAATACTACTTATATTAGTTGCCATTGTTTCATAAGTGTCCGTTGACGTTGTAGATACTCCTTTATTCGTAATTGCGGCTGCTACTAATTCTTTTCCTGTTATGGCTTCATTATATAGTTCATCTAAGGCATTATTTACTGTTTTATCTTGGTATATTACATTTTTGGATGATATTGTAGTTGCTGCAATGACCCCTATTGCTCCAAATAT